>CAZGCW010000024.1:0-27657 GCA_964524295.1 uncultured Pseudomonadales bacterium | reverse complement strand
ATCCTCAACAACAAACTCTACGATAAATGCGAGTACTTCTGGGTGATCGCTATAGGAAGTCATCGCCACATCTGCCCAGGAACTAACGGCGAAAATGGGTATCAGAAATAAGCCTGCCAACCGTTTTATAACTTGTCTCATAAATAACTACTCTACTTCTAAATGCTACCTAAAAATGGCCGAGCCAATCCGATACGACTCACAGGGCAATTCGCCTGTGAGTATGAATAGACATCATCAAACCAAACCCTGCAAACAGGGTGATCATTGAGGTACCACCGTAACTCACCAACGGCAGCGGCACGCCTACTACGGGTAAGATACCTGAAACCATACCGATATTCACAAACACATAAACAAAAAAAGTAAATGTGACGGTACCAGAGACCAAACGGCCAAAGGTATCCTGAGCATTGAGAGAAATCAGGATGCCCCTGAGGGTCAATAAACCATATAACAACAGTAGTATCATGACACCGATAAAACCAAATTCCTCTGCCAGGACCGCAATGATAAAGTCAGTGGCGCTTTCCGGAAGAAAGTTCAAGTGTGACTGTGTACCCTGAAACAAGCCTTTACCCATCCAGCCTCCTGAACCAATAGCCGTCGTCGATTGGATAATATTCCAGCCCGCTCCCAGGGGATCCCGTTCCGGATCAATTAAAGTAAGAATTCGCTGCCTCTGATAATCTCTGATAGTGAGCCATAACAAGGGCGCCATTGCCAGTAAGCCGGCTCCTGCGGCAGCAACCACTCGCCAGGATATGCCTGCAAGCAGCAACACTAGAAAACCCGAGCATGCGATGATCACCGCGGTTCCCAAATCCGGCTGATCGGCAATCAACAATGCCGGAATCAAAATCATCAGCAGGCATAGCCCGATCTGTTTACCCCCTGGCGGTAAATGCCGATCATTCAGATACCAGGCCAGCATGAGCGGTAACGCCAGCTTCATCAATTCAGATGGCTGGAAGCCGATCAAACCCGGAATTCTCAACCATCGCTTGGAACCATTCACTTCATAACCAAACGGGTAAATCATGACCAGCAGGAAAATTGCACCGGCATAGAACCAGGGCGCTAACCTGAGATAGACATAAGGAGGGAACTGGGCCAGAAAGAACATAACCGCCGTCGCGATCCCGATTCGAGTCAGCTGACTGACAAATAATGCCTGTTCCTGCCCGACCGCACTATAGAGAACCACTAACCCAAACAGGATAATCACAGTAATGATCAATACCAGCAGCAAATCCAGATGGATGATTTCTCCAAAACTCCGGGTCTTGGTAAATGCCCCTGAAGTTTGCGGCATCCGGCGAATAAAATCCTGGCTCATTGCGAACCACCCGCATACCGATGCGTTGCCATATCGATGGAGCGATCTGATTTCAACAGATAGTGATCGATGACTTGTCTTGCAACGGGCGCTGCAAATTCACTACCGCCCCCGCCATTTTCTACAATCACCGCCAAAGCGATACGAGGGTTTTCTATCGGGGCAAATGCCACAAACCACGCATGCTTGCGCTGCCGCTCATCTATTTGAGATTCTTCGTACTCTTCACCCTGCTCAATGCCTATCACTTGAGCCGTTCCCGATTTCCCAGCCATCCGATAAGGAATTTCTCTACCTATATACGACCATGCAACCCCATTTTCGCCCAATCGTCGGTTTCCACGATGAATCACCATCTCCATAGCTTCGATGATGTGATCCCAAGCAGGATCAGGTACATGCTTAAATTCAGGCTTAAAGTCATCTTCATAACTAGAAAAATCACGGTTTGATACCATTCTAGGTCGATGCCAAACACCCCGGTTTGCCATCATTGCTGCGGCCGTGGCTAACTGCAGTGGTGTGACCAGCAGATCACCCTGGCCTATCGCAATATTAACCGTATCGCCTGGGAACCATTGTTTTTTTCGGTTCACCTGCATCCATTCTCGGCTCGGCAACAGCCCAGGTTGCGCTTCAGGCAGGTCCGCAATCGTCACTCTGCCCAAACCAAACAAGCTCAACTGATCATGAATAAGATCAATCCCCAAATCTAATGCCAATTGATAGAAATAAACGTTACAGGATCGGTAAATCGCTTTCTGAAGATTTACCCTGCCATGACCGCCGGTACCGCTTTTACTCCAGTTCCAGTCCCGATACAGACGTTCATGATTGGCAAGCTTGAACCATCCCGGGTCGTCTATATACAGATCCGGTGTAATGTGCCCGGCGGAAAGGCCTACCAGGCCTAAAAAGGGTTTGATGGTCGACCCGGGCTGGTATTGCCCCTGCAGAGCACGGTTAAACAAGGGCAAGTCTGGAGAATCTCTTAAAGCAGCATAGTCAGCAAACGAGATGCCCTCAATAAATAAATTAGGATCGTAGGAGGGATTACTCAGCAAGGCGAGAATACCCCCATCGCTAGGATCGATAGCAACGACTGCACCACGTCGATCACCCAAAGCGTCCCTGGCGACAGCCTGGAGAGAAGCATCAAGGAAGAGCTCTAAATTGGTACCGGGTTCCGGGGCAACAGACTCTATGACCTGGGTTATTCTACCGAGCGCATTCACTTCCACTCGGTCATAACCCACGCGCCCAAGCAATGACGCTTCATAGAACCTTTCCACACCCAATTTGCCTATATGGTCTGTAGCGGCGTAAATGGACTTATCAATAACCAGATTATCCTTATCATTAATTCTCCGCACAGAACCGACGGCATGCGCCAGCAAAGCACCATAGGGATAATGTCGAACCAACTGGGCCTCGACACTCACACCTGGCAGCCTCACTCTATTGACCTCTATCCGAGCAATATCTTCCTGGGTAAGCTGGAAAAGTAATGGGATCTTTTCAAACGGTCGGGATTTCCTTTTAACCCTTTTGTAGAAAGCCTGTTTTTGTTCATCGCTTATTCTCACATAAGCCTCGAGATCCAAAAGCAGCGTTTCAAGAGACTCCACACGCTCTGGGGTAATCGTCAGGTCGTGGGAAGTTGAGTTATCGGCAATGAGCACGCCGTTTCGATCAAATATGAGCCCTCGCACGGGTGCCCGGGGTTGGAGCTGAATCCGGTTCTTGTCCGACCTGGTAACAAAATCCTCGTGCATGAAAATCTGCAGATAAGCCATTCTGAAGACCAATACCGATAAAAGTATCAGTAATATACCGGCGCCTATACCAGCGCGTTCGACATAAACCTGACTTTCTCCCTGGTGATCCTTTATAAACTGAGGGGCAGCCATATCACTTATGGTAAGGATGATTATTAAGGTAAGACCAGCCCCGATACAACTGTTCAGCCACGAGTACACGAACCAGGTAATGGGGAAAGGTCAACTCAGATAGACTCCAGATTAAGTCAGCTCTATCCAGGCAGCTTGGCGACAAGCCATCAGGCCCACCAATGAGAATCTGTACTAACTTTTGCCGCTGATACCAGTCCTTCATCTTCAATGCCAGGGTTTCGGTAGACCAAATTTTTCCGCGAAGGTCCAGGGCAATAACATAGGCACCCGGCTGAACAAGCTTAAGCAAAATGTCCTCCTCCTCTTTTTGTAACCTGGCAACTGAATCCTGTTTTCTTCGTTTCGCTGTAGGCCATTGTCTTAGGATGAGTTGGCTCTCCCTGGGAAGCCGTTTCTGAAATTCACGGAAACCCTCACTGATCCAATCAGGCGGCCGGGTACCTGCTGCCAGTAGTTCAACCTTCACTTGGAGGTTCTTCTCCCGACTTTTTAGGCGACAGGCTCCATAGTCTTTCGAGGTCATAAAAATCCCTGACAGAGGGAATCATCACATGGACAATAACATCGATCAGATCCACCAGAATCCATTCTCCATCTTCGAAACCCTCCACACCCAGGATCTGGAACCTGTTTTCCTTAGCTACATCAATTACATTCCGGGCAAGTGCTTTAACTTGCCGATTCGAGTTCCCGCTTACCACGATCATGAGGTCTGCTATATCACTCTGTTCAGAAATATCTAAAACCGTAATATGCTCGCCTTTTATATCATCCAGGGCATTGACGACCAGCGTTTCAAGGCGCTTTGAATTCATGACGATGGACTTCCCTTCCAATTTTCTACCCCGTACAAACCTTCATTAAAAATATACCTGATCACCTTATCTTCCATTAAATCAGCAGGTCGGACTCCGGCCTTCAATAAGTCTCTAATTCGGGTAGCCGAGATATCAATGGCCTGTAGTGATAAATAGGCAACCCGGCCTGCATACCACTTCTGCAGTGCCCCAACTTCAGCTACTTTGCAGCGAGCCTCAAGCTGTTGCAGTGGATTGCTAAGATTATACTCGTTCACTCGACGTTGAAGGATGACAATATGAACATAATCCAATAAATCCTGCCACCGTTTCCATTCAGGAAGCTTTTGGTAAGCATCATACCCCATTAAAAAGTAGATTCTGCTGGGTTCCGGGCGTTCCTGTCGCAATCTTCGCAGTGTATCAACGGAATAAGAAACACCGCCTCTTTCAATTTCACAGTCATCGACTCTAAAACCAGGTTGTCCGGCTATTGCCAGTTTGAGCATTTCAACCCGCTGTAGGGCCGATGCACCTGGCTGATCTCGGTGCGGAGGTAATAGCGATGGGACCAAGCGTATCTCAGCGACACCTAGTTTATCGGCTGCTTGACGCGCTAAACCAATGTGACCGAAATGAACTGGATCGAAGGTACCACCCATAACCAGGATGTCCCCGGAACTCGGCTTCATTAACGGATTTGTCCTTCTCCATGAACTATGAATTTCTGCGAAGTCAGGCCTTCCAGACCAACGGGTCCACGGGCATGGAGTTTATCCGTCGAAATACCAATTTCCGCACCCAGCCCATACTCAAAACCATCTGCAAAACGAGTCGAAGCATTGACCATCACAGAACTAGAATCTATTTCTCTCAGAAACCGGTCTGCTTTACCGGCGTTTTCCGTCACGATCGAATCCGTATGATTTGAACCAAAGAGACTAATATGTTCAATCGCTTCATCCAGCCCTGCACAAATCTTAATGGACAATATTGGCGCATTATATTCTTCTCGCCAGTCAGCATCAGATGCCTCGACACAGGCGACATCGTCGGTCAGTACCATCGCAGTTTCCTGACAGACCCTGAGCTCGACACCTTGGTCAGACAAGGCTTTAGCCAGATCGGGTAAAACGCGGTCAGCAACGTCGCGGTGTACTAACAACGTCTCCATGGTATTACACGTTGCATATCGTTGCGTTTTCGCATTCATGGCAATGGTATGCGCCATCCCCAGATCAGCCTCGGCATCAATAAAAACGTGACAAACTCCATCCAGGTGTTTCAAAACGGCTATTTTGGTCTCATCACTGATGCGCTGGATCAGGCCTTTACCGCCCCGGGGGATAATCAGGTCAACGTAATCTGACATGGTCAACAATGCGCCTACTGCTTGTCGATCTACCGTGTCAACAAGCTGAATCACTCCAGGATCGAGACCACTATTCTCAAGACCTTCATAAATGCACCGATACAGCGCCCGGTTAGACTCAATAGATTCTGATCCGCCCCGAAGAATAACTGCATTGCCGGATTTCAGGCAGAGCCCGGCCGCATCGATCGTCACGTTGGGCCTGGATTCATAGATCATCCCAATGACCCCGATTGGAACCCGCATCTTACTAATTCTTAGGCCATTGGGCCTGATTACCGGGTCACTAATCTGCCCGACCGGGTCTGGCAGATCCACCATCTGCTCAATACCACTGATCATCGTTTCCAGGGTCAGCTCACTGATGGCCAGTCGGTCCAGCGATGCCGAGTCTAACCCTGCAGCCGCAGCGTTTTCCAGGTCTACTGCGTTGGCAGCCAGAATCACATCAGCGTGGGTACGAATAGCCTTGGCAATTTCCAGCAGAGCCGCATTTTTTTCTTCGGTAGTCGCTCGACGAGCGGCTGCAGCCGCTGCTTTTGCAGTCACCCCCAAGCTCAGCATATACTCCTGTACAGTCATAACATCTCTTCATTACTCACTCAGGTCATAGTATACATGGGGCCACCTGAATATTCGCCAAATCTAGGACGCTGTTTCTTCAACCAACCGCCGATTACACTGGCAGTATCCCTGCTTGGGAAAGTCCTAAAGCACCGCTTTAGGTTAGCGTCTGGCGATACCATTTGGCTATCTGCACGGATCATCGAAACTGAAGCATACTACATCAAAGACCGGGCAAGTCATTCATCACTTGGATATACAGACAAACGCAGGGGGCTGTTTATGCCACCAGGAACAATTTATATGTATTTTGCCCGAGGTCGCGATTCACTGAATTTTTCTGCTGCAGGAGCGGGTAATGGCGTGCTCATTAAATCCGGGTATCCCTGCCTTGAGGGCCACCATGCAGACAGCATGCTGACCACCATGCAACAGCTTAACCCCGGAAAATCCGGACTGAGGCCGCCAGGCAAACTCTGCAACGGCCAGACGCTGCTCTGTCAATCTTTGAACTTAAAAGTGCGGCAATGGGATGCAAAACCGTTAGACCCGGATAATTTTCTCCTCCAGGACGACTCCTATTCCCCGGACAAATTCATCCAGTGCCCAAGACTCGGGATACCATCGGGCAGAGACGAGCATCTCCCGCTTAGATTTGTGGATGCAAAATACGCGCAGTATGCGACTCGTAACCCGTTGCGGCAAAGACGAGTTGAGCCGGGTTCGATTAAAGTGTTCAGCAACCCCGAAGAAGTAAGTTATCCCCCCTCCCTGCTCTGAAGATCGTCAATCAGTTTTTCAAGGCTTCGCAATCGCTTGACTGGGTCCTTTAATTCAAGAAGGTTCTGCCGGATTAGGTTAGACAATGGCAAGAGTTCTGTTAACCGGCCTCCTAGCTGGGATGCATCCTCAAACTGAACTTCCTGAGGCTGTATTGTTACCGTGGGATGCTTTAACAGGTTGTGCAAAATTTCAATCAGACCCTCATCTTGATCTGTCGTGCTGATTGCAGGTTCTGATTCAAGAAATTCCACCTCGGCCTTTAACAGCCGGGAGGCGGCTTCAAAATAATCGTTTATCCGGAATTTACGCTCACCCTGTATTCGAATATTAAGCAAGCCATTCTGGTTTTGGTCAAAATCTATAATTTTGCAATAGCAACCCATCCTGACAACAGACGGTGCGGACTGGCCGGCATTGACCAGCACCTGGTTCCCGTTCTCAATAAGGACTAAACCAAAGCCGGTATCCTGCTTCAGGCACTGCGCCACCATATCCAAATAACGCTGTTCAAAAATCTGCAGATCGAGAAAGCCACCTGGCAGCAGGACAACGGGCAGAGGGAATAATGGGATTTCAGTTAATCGCTGCATCGTTTTCTCAAAAACAAAAACACGCCTTCAGCTTCACAAGCCGATGCAAGAATTTGGTTGGACTGGATCAAGCTCGCCAAAATGAGCACTATCGACCCTGACAGAACCTTCGCTAGAAAGGAATATCGTCATCAAAGTCATCATCCATTGGTGGCGGCGTAAATTCTGAATTCGCTTGGCTACTGGTTGTCGAACTGCCTGTTGGGCTGGCACCTGAAGACGACCCCGCGCCATCCATACTACCCTTGCTGTCCAGCATTTGCATTTCGTTAGCGACGATCTCAGTGGTATAATGCTTTTGCCCCTCGCGCTCCCACTCTCTGGTTCGTAGTTCTCCTTCAAGATAAATTTTCGAACCTCGCTTGAGATATTCACCTGCAATTTCAGCTAAGCGGTTAAAGAAAACAACCCGATGCCATTCGGTCCGTTCCTTCTGTTCCCCACTTTCCCGGTCGCGCCAAGATTTTGAGGTCGCTACTGAAACATTCGTTACCGCAGCCCCCGAGGGCATAAATCGCGTTTCGGGGTCTCTTCCAAGGTTCCCCACAATGATCACTTTATTAATACCTTTTGCCATTTTCTTCTCCTTAAAAAATCTGGCAGGAGTTAATTCTTATCACCTTCCCTGAGTAAATTCAGCCAATTTGGTGTCATCAAAACAGGCACTATCAACCTTAAGATAAATTAGCCTCTGTTCCGGTATGATAACCAGATCATCCACACCGGGTGTTGATGATAACTGTTCCGCAATCTCATTGGCAGACCAACCTTTCGATTCCTCGTATTCAAGCGTTCTGCTCTCCCAATTCTTCTGGTTTTGAATTCTCAACAGAATTATAAACCAGAACAAGCAAACACCACTGTTAACAACAAGCATAAGAGAAATATCTTGCATCGAAATCAGCAAACCGCCGAATAAGCCACCCGCAAAAATGCCAGCAAACTGGCAGCTGGAATAAACCCCCATAGCGGTTCCCCTGAATCCTGCCCTGACTGTTTTCGACAACTGCACGGGTAAAGTTGCCTCGAGAAAATTAAAAGCCAGGAAAAACAAACCCAGTGCCATTAACAAACCAAGGAAGCTCTGGTCCACGGACAACAAATACAAAGACGCACCCAGCACCAGCACACCGGCCCGTAAAAGCGGTGCGGCCCAGTTTCCCTTACCAAACAAATAAACCAGAGGCAGCATGGCAGCAAAGGATCCCAACAAGATGATGAAATAGTACTGGGAATGTTCGGAAAGACGAATACCTGCACCACTGAGTAGCAGCGGAAATGCCAGAAAACCAGACATCAGTAGATAATGGGTAACAAAGATACTGAAGTTGAGGACCCATAGATCATGATCACGGAATACCTCGGCCAGCTGGTCCCTTTGCGGGCCTGAATTGAGATTGTAAGATTTGACTTGCGCCGATGGAATCAAGAGAAAGACAATACCAATACCGATTACCCCGGCAATGGCACTGAGAAAAAATAATCCGGAAAGCCCACCAAAGCGGAACAATAATGGCCCGGCAAGC
Organism: uncultured Pseudomonadales bacterium; assembly: GCA_964524295.1. Lineage (GTDB taxonomy): Bacteria > Pseudomonadota > Gammaproteobacteria > Pseudomonadales > Azotimanducaceae > UBA9926. The sequence continues at coordinate 18,773 of CAZGCW010000024.1, read as the reverse complement.
ATAGACAAGGCAAAGGAGATGCCAATACACGCCCCCACAATCGCCATCGCCTTGGAACGATGCTCTAACCGAGTTAGATCAGAAACCAATGCAAGCAGGACACCCGCAATAGCACCCATCCCCTGCAAGGCACGGCCAAGCATGAGCCAGTAGATATGATCTGACAGGGCGGCAATCACACTACCCAGAACAAATACCAATAAAGCACCTATAATCACCTTACGCCTACCGACCCGATCAGATAAGAAACCTAATGGAATCTGCAGTACGCTCTGAAAAAAACCATAAATACCCATGGCTAAACCCAAGAGGAACGGGTTGGCACCATTCATGAACTCAGCGGCAATAACAAACACGGGCAAGATACTGAACAACCCGAGCATACGAACCAGGTACAACAGTCCTACAGCAAAAGCGGTTCTTAGCTCCAGTTGATTCATCTGCTTTGTCCAGGTGTCGTTTTACTTTGCCAATTCACGAACAAAAGCTTAGTATCGTCAGGCTTATCGATCATGGGATAACTCGGAATATAAAGGTGGATTCAACTTAATCTGAATCAAGATATTTCCTCAATACCCGAGCCAGCTGCTTTCTTTTAGCGCGTAGCGAATGATAGCAAATTGAGATCTCGCTTACACTCAAAGAAAGGTTTAAGGTCTCATCTGACGGACTTGGAAACCCTTAATAAAGCTGGGCAGCAGCAAAGAACATTATGTCGATGAAAACAATTTCAGTAAAAGGTGCCAGAACCCACAACCTGAAAAATATAGACCTGGAAATACCTCGCAACAACCTCGTGGTCATCACCGGCCTTTCCGGGTCAGGCAAATCATCTCTAGCGTTCGATACCCTTTACGCCGAAGGCCAGCGACGTTACGTCGAATCTCTTTCAGCCTATGCGAGGCAATTCCTCTCTCTGATGGAAAAGCCTGATGTCGACCTTATAGACGGCCTTTCTCCAGCGATTTCTATTGAGCAGAAATCGACCAATCATAATCCCAGGTCCACGGTCGGGACCATCACGGAGGTCGCCGATTATCTAAGACTACTATTTGCAAGAATCGGCACACCCTATTGCCCTGACCACGACATACCACTACAAGCGCAATCAATTTCACAAATGGTTGATCATGTCCTTGAACTTAAAACTGATAGCAGACTGATGATTTTGGCGCCCGTCGTTCAGGACAAAAAGGGCGAGCATCAACATTTACTCAATTCACTGGCAAGCCAGGGCTTTGTGCGAATCAGACTCGACGGCGTGGTTACCGATATGGATGATCTGCCTGCCCTCGATAAACAAAAAAAACACTGCATCGAGGTTGTCGTTGATCGATTCAGAGTCAGGGAAGACATCCAGATCCGCCTCGCGGATTCTTTTGAAACGGCGGTAAAGGTATCTGAGGGGACCGCCTGCGTTGCCTTTATTGATGAACCAGGCCGAGAGGAAATCCTTTTTTCAGCTAACTATGCCTGCCCGCAATGCGGACACAGTGTCTCTGAACTGGAACCTCGCTTATTCTCCTTCAATAACCCGGCTGGGGCGTGTAAAGATTGCGAAGGTCTTGGCATCAAACAGGTATTTGACCCGAACACCCTGATCAGGGACCCCAGTCTTTCTATTGCGGAGGGGGCCATATCGGGATGGAATCGCCAGCATATCTATTATTACCAGCTCCTGGAAAACTTGAGCGACTTCTGCGAATTTGACTTAACGACTGCATTTGAAGGGCTCAGCGAGGAGCACAAAAACATCATTCTGCACGGCAGCGGTGAAACCAACATCCCTTTCCAATATACCGATGAAAGGGGCTTCTCTATTACCAGCGAACATCCCTTTGAGGGCATTATAAACAATCTGGAACGAAGATTCCGGGAGACCGAATCAGCTAGCGTCAAAAATAACCTGACCCGGCTGCTAACCCTGAAGACCTGTAGCGCCTGCCGAGGCCAACGTTTGAACAGAACGGCGCGATCAGTCCTGGTTGATGGCAAGAGTTATGGGGACATTTCCGAGTTAAGCATCCAGGATGCCCTGATCTGTTTCAAAAGTCTCAGTTTCTCTGGGCAAAAAGGTGAGATTTCCAAGAAAATACTAGCAGAGATTCGTGCTCGCCTCGGATTTCTCATTGATGTAGGTTTGAACTACCTGACCCTGGCGCGAAGCGCTGAGACCCTCTCCGGAGGAGAGGCACAGCGTATTCGATTGGCAAGCCAGATCGGCGCCGGATTGGTCGGCGTCATGTACATCCTAGACGAACCCTCAATAGGTTTACACCAGCGAGACAATCAACGACTACTTAACACCTTGACCCGACTGAGAGACCGAGGCAACAGTGTGCTGATTGTCGAACATGATGAGTCAGCCATTAAAGAAGCTGATTACATAATCGACATGGGTCCAGGGGCCGGTATCCATGGTGGTGAAGTCGTGGCCAGAGGTCGGTTGGAGGACATTATCGCGGAAGATGCCTCTATCACCGGCCAGTTCCTTTCAAGACAACGATGTATTCACACTCCCCAGTACCGCATCGCACCAAAAACTGACCAGATTTTACGCCTGACTGACTGTTCAGGAAACAACCTGGACCGGGTTAACCTGAACCTTCCGCTGGGCTTATTAACCTGTGTTACCGGTGTCTCAGGCTCCGGTAAATCAACCTTGATCAATCAGACCCTGTATCCTCTGGCAGCCACCCAGCTCAATGGTGCTAGTACCCTTGAACCCAGCGCTTACGGAAAAATAACGGGCCTGGAATTACTCGACAAGGTCGTTGGCATAGACCAAAGCCCCATCGGTCGGACGCCCAGGTCCAACCCAGCTACTTATACCAATATATTCACCTCGATTCGCGATCTCTTTGCTGCGACTCAAGAGGCTAGAAGCAGGGGTTATAAAGCGGGTCGGTTCAGTTTCAATGTCAAAGGCGGCCGATGCGAAGCCTGTCAGGGTGACGGCCTGATCAAAGTAGAAATGCATTTCCTGCCGGATATCTATGTGCTCTGCGATGACTGCAAGGGCAAGCGATACAACCGGGAAACCCTGGAAGTGCTCTATAAAGGACGTTCCATTGACGAGATCCTGAATATGACAGTAGAGCAGGCTTTAGACTTCCTCAAAGCAGTGCCCGTCATCCATAGAAGACTGCAAACCCTGAATGAAGTGGGATTAAGCTATATAAAATTAGGCCAGAGCGCCACAACACTGTCTGGCGGAGAAGCTCAACGCGTCAAACTTGCCAGGGAACTGGCTAAACGAGATACAGGTAGGACCCTTTATATCCTTGATGAACCGACAACCGGTCTACATTTCCATGATATAGACCAATTATTGCACATTCTCCATCAGCTAAGAGATCGAGGTAATACCGTGGTGGTCATAGAGCATAATCTCGATGTCATTAAAACAGCAGACTGGGTCATTGACCTGGGACCCGAAGGGGGTGCCGGAGGAGGTCAAATCATCGCTCAGGGTACGCCAGAGGATGTTTCCGGAATTGGGGTTTCATCTACGGGTCTGTTTCTCAAAGCGGTATTAAACGAACCTATCCCTACCGAACAACAGATCAGTATTGCTCAGTCCTGAGCCGTATCGTAAACAGCTTGTGCCGCATCAATGGCAATACCGCGATTAATGGCGGCATTGCTTTGAGAAAGTATCGCTTCAAGCGCGCTGATACACAGCAGCACATTTTCAGCGCGACTGGCATATCCCATCAAACCCACTCGCCAGATTTTACCCGCCAAGGCACCAATACCGGCGCCAATTTCCAGATTAAATTGCTGTAATAGCTGTTGCCGTACCAGCGCCTCATTAACGCCAGCAGGAATGCCGATCGCATTCAGCTGTGGCAGCCTTTCATTTTCTGGCACAATAAATTCCAACCCCAGCGCTTCAAGACCTGCACATAAAGCCAGATGATTTTTGCGGTGCCGCGCCCACGATTGTTCCAGGCCTTCTTCGCAGGCAATTAACAGACTTTCATGCAGACCATAGAGCGCATTAACCGGAGCCGTATGATGATACGAGCGGCTCTGCCCCTCACCCCAATATCCCATCACTAAATTCAGGTCCAGAAACCATGAGGAAATCGGTACACTTCTACTCTTGATCCGCTCAATAGCACGCTGATTCATCGTTAGGGGCGATAATCCAGGCGCACAGGAAAGACATTTCTGAGTACCGCTGTAAACAACATCCGCTCCCCAGGCATCAACGGCAACCTCACAACCAACCAGAGAAGTGACACAATCTACGATCGACAGCCTACCCGAGTTCCTCACCAGCCTGCACAATTCACCGGCATCTGACATCACGCCTGTTGAGGTTTCAGCATGAACAAATGCGACAATTTCGGCATCAGGATGTTTTTGTAATGCTGCCTGTAATTTTTCCGGATCGACGGCCCGTCCCCACTCATCCTCAACCAAGATCACCTGACCACCCAAGCGCCTCACATTCTCAGCCATCCTGCCACCAAAAACACCGTTCTGGCAGACAATCACTTTATCTCCGGGTGACACCAGGTTAACAAAGCTGGCTTCCATGCCCGCACTTCCAGGGGCCGATACGGGTATAGTAAGCTCGTTCTTGGTCTGAAGCACTGCCTGCAACAGCGCCTTGATTTCATCCATTAATCGGATAAATTCAGGGTCAAGGTGGCCAACAGTGGGTCTGGCCATTGCGGTAAGCACTCGCCCATTGACATCAGAGGGACCGGGTCCCATCAAAGTCCTAGGCGTTGGATTAAAGGATTGATACATTTGCAGGCTCAACTATATAACGGCTAATAAAAACTAAAAAGGCCGGTCAGTGCCGGCCTTGTCTCTACCAATAAACTACTCGTTTTCTTCAATTTCGTCCAGTTCTTCTTCATCCGGAACCTCTCTGTCAACCAGTTCCACATAGGCCATTGGAGCGGCATCGCCGGCCCTGAACCCAGCTTTTAAAATCCGAGTATAACCACCCGGTCTGTCCTGGTAACGAGGTCCTAGTTGACTGAATAATTTCCCTACCACCGCTTTAGAACCCGTTCTTGAAAACGCCAAACGCCTGTTAGCAACCGAATCGTTCTTGGCTAGCGTAATCAGTGGTTCTGCTACTTTACGTAATTCCTTGGCCTTGGGTACCGTCGTCTTAATCACCTCATGCTCCATCAGGGAACAGGCCATATTGCGAAACATGGCTTTCCTGTGGGCTGAGTTCCTGTTGAGTTGTCTACCGCTTTTTCGATGGCGCATGGTCTTTCCTAATCAATCACTTTTATCCGCTGGGTTCTAACCGAGTAACCGGTCATCTCCGCGAAGGCTCATTGGCGGCCAATTTTCTAACCTCATACCCAGGGACAAGCCTCTAGAAGCCAACACGTCCTTTATCTCGGTCAGAGATTTTTTACCCAGGTTCGGTGTCTTCAACAATTCTACTTCGGTTCGACGAATCAAATCACCGATGTAATAGATGTTTTCTGCTTTAAGGCAGTTGGCGGAACGAACCGTCAATTCCAGATCATCAACCGGCCGCAATAACATCGGGTCAATTTCTTCTTCTGGCTGCTTTTCTTCTGGTAAATCGCTGCTCTGCAGATCGACAAACACGGCTACCTGATCATGCAGGATAGTCGCAGCTCTTCGAATCGCCTCTTCGGGATCAATGGTGCCATTGGTTTCAAGATCCAGAATCAACTTATCCAAATCTGTGCGCTGCTCAACCCGAGCACTATCAACCTTGTAGGCCACCCTGCTAACTGGACTATAAGATGCATCCAGCATGAGATTACCAATAATCCGATTAACCTCTTCATCCGCATTTCTTAAATCAGCGGGTTCATAACCCCGTCCTCTGCCCACGATCGCCCTGATGGTTAGATTTCCGGAACTATTCAAATTAGCAATAACATGATCAGGGTTGGCTATTTCGACGTCGTGATCAAGCGTGAAGTCAGCGGCGGTAACTAGTCCGGGACCGGATTTGCTCAGCGTCAGCTCAGCTTCATTCGATTCGTTCAGTTTTACAGCGACGCCCTTGAGGTTCAGAAGTATTTCAATGACATCTTCCTCAACACCCTCAAGCGTACTGTACTCATGGAGCACACCTTCTATTTCCACTTCAGTGATAGCACAACCCGGCATGGAGGACAGCAGGATTCGGCGTAATGCATTACCTAAAGTATGACCAAAACCTCTCTCCAGCGGTTCCAAAATAACCTGAGCCCTGGTGTCGTTGATCTGTTCAACCTGAATGTGTTGCGGCGTCAAAAATTCGAGTGAAGCATGAGGCATAAGTTTACCGTCCTGTATAAATGTTTAATCTGAATGACTACTTCGAATAGAGTTCGATAATCAGATTTTCGTTGATTTCCTTGGGCAGGTCTTCACGCTCCGGATAGGATCTGAAAACACCTTCGAGTTTGTCAGCATTCACATCGACCCAGTCAATAGCTGAACGCTGAGCCGCCAGATTCAAAGCGCCCTGAATGCGGAGTTGATTCTTGGCTTTTTCACGCACGGATACGGTATCACCTGCTTCTACCTGATAAGAGGCAATATTGACAACATTGCCATTAACCAAAATAGCTTTGTGCGACACTAACTGGCGAGACTCGGCACGGGTACAACCAAAACCCATTCGATAAACTACATTATCTAGGCGACGCTCCAGTATACGCAGTAGGTTTTCGCCAGTAGCGCCTTTCTGGCGGTCTGCCTTCTTGTAGTAATTACGGAATTGCTTTTCAAGCACGCCATAAATGCGGCGCACTTTTTGTTTTTCCCGTAACTGGACTGCGTAATCACTGAGCCGGGCGCGGCGATGACCATGCATACCAGGTGCCGTTTCGATGCGGCATTTCGACTCAATAGGTCGAACACCACTCTTTAGATAAAGGTCCGTACCTTCTCTTCTCGCTAACTTTAGCTTCGGGCCGAGATATCTGGCCATTCGTAATCTCCTCTTCTACACCCGTCTTCTTTTGGGCGGTCTACATCCATTGTGTGGGATAGGGGTGACATCTGTGATATTCGTAATTCTGAAACCAACGGAATTCAGCGCTCTTACTGCTGCCTCCCGGCCAGGCCCTGGGCCTTTCACAAATACCTCTAAATTCTGAAGACCATATTCCAGGGCTGCATTACCGGCTCGCTCAGCAGCAACCTGCGCAGCAAAAGGTGTGCTCTTTCTAGCGCCTCGAAACCCTGATCCACCGGCCGTTGCCCATGACAAAGCGCCACCCTGACGATCCGTGATGGTGACGATGGTGTTGTTGAAAGAAGCGTGTATATGCGCAAGACCATCAGCAATCTGGCGTTTCCCCTTCTTTCGAATGACCGGCGCATCTGCTTGAATTTCTGTTTCAGACATATTGTCCTTCCAATTGTTTGTGTGCTATTCCCAATTTCATCAATATCACCGAATCACTTCCGGACGGGGCGCTTTGGCCCTTTTCGAGTCCTGGCATTCGTCTTGGTACGTTGCCCACGTACTGGTAAATTACGTCGATGACGAATACCCCTATTACATCCCAGATCGAGTAACCGCTTAATATTGAGCTGGGTTTCCCGACGCAAATCACCTTCAATACTTAATTTACTGACCTCCGCCCGCAACTGGTCTAATTCGCCTTCGGTAAGATCCTGTACTCTGGTCGTGGGGCTGATACTTGTTAACTCACACAGCTTTTGTGCGGTAGTCAGGCCGATACCATATATATAGGTCAGCGATATCACTGTGTGCTTATTATCAGGAATATTAATTCCAGCTAAACGCGCCATGCTTTGCTCCTGTCACCCATTTCCACCAGATTATCCCTGGCGCTGTTTATGTTTCGGTTCCGAACAGATCACTCTGACCGTACCCTTGCGTCGAATAATTCGACAATTCCTACACATCTTTTTAACGGAGGCCCTAACTTTCATTTCTTATATCTCCTAACGTCGTCCAAAATTCTGCAGATTGGACTTTTTCATCAATGACTCATATTGATGAGACATTAAATGCGTTTGAACCTGCGCCATAAAATCCATTACCACGACCACCACAATCAAAAGGGCCGTTCCACCCAGCTGAAATGTGATGTTGAACTGAATAACCAAAAACTGTGGCAACAGACAAACAAGGGTCATATACAGGGAACCAAATAGAGTCAGCCGGGTAATGATGCTATCTATATACCGAGCGGTCTGGTCACCTGGACGATAACCCGGCACAAAGGCACCTGATTTCTTCAGATTATCGGCTACTTCTTTCGGGTTAAACATGATCGACGTATACCAAAAGCAGAAAAATATAATACCCGCTGAAAACAATATAATATTGAGTGGTTGTCCTGGCGCAATTTGCAAACTGATTTCCTGTAACCATTCCATACCCGGAGACTGGCCGAACCACTGCCCCAAAGACGCCGGGAACAACAGCAAACTACTCGCAAAAATCGCCGGAATAACGCCCGCCATGTTCACTTTCAACGGCAGGTGACTGCTTTGCGCCTGATACATTTTCCGGCCCTGTTGCCGCCGCGCATAATTAATGGTTATCCGCCGCTGGCCTCTTTCGACATAGACGACGCCAGCGACAATAGCGACTGCCAATGCGGCAATGGCAAGCAATGCTATTTCCTGAATTTCTCCCTGCCTTGCCTGCTCCACGGATTGACCAATGGCACCAGGAAAGCCAGACACAATACCCGTGAAAATGATAATCGAGATTCCATTACCAATCCCTTTCTCGGTTACCTGTTCACCCAGCCACATAATAAACATGGCACCGGTTACTAAAGTGGTGACTGCCACGACATGGAACATCAATGAACCCGTGTAGGAAAGGCCTTGGCCGACCAGACCACTGCTCATTGCCATGCCTTGAACCAATGCCAGGGCGAGGGTGCCATAACGTGTGTACTGGGATATCTTCTTGCGCCCGGACTCACCTTCTTTCCTCAGCTGCTGCAACGATGGCGTGGTTGCAACCAGCAGCTGGGTAATAATGGATGACGAAATATACGGCATGATACCCAAGGCAAATATACTCATTCGCTCCAGAGCACCACCACCAAACATATTTACCAGATCCAGAATACCGCCCTGGTTCTGGTTGAACAGCAACTGTAACCGCTCAGGGTCAATTCCCGGGATAGGGATATGACTACCAATCCGATATACGACAATAGCCAGCAGCACAAACAATAGCCGGCTGCGCAGCTCTGTAAGCCCGCCTCCCGATGCCATCATTTTGCCTTGTGCCAGTGCACTGCTCATCTATCTATCCCTATTCTCATCGCATTCAGTCTTGTCGTCACTATGACTAAGATTGGTTGACCCAGATTCGTCGACTAAGATTCGTCGACGGATCCTCCAGCGGCCTCAATTGCCTCGCGTGCACCTTTGGTAACACCCAAGCCTTTCACGGTTACCGCCCGGTCAATCTTGCCCGAAAGAATCACCTTCGCTCGCTGAATCTTCTTACTCAGCAGATCGGCTTCTTTCAGCAACTCCAAAGTCACCACATCCGCGTTAACGCTGGCTACTTCTGATAAGGTAACCTCTGACGTGATCCGTGACTTCGCTGAGGTAAATCCAAACTTGGGCAACCTCATCTGTAAGGGCTGCTGACCGCCTTCAAAGCCCGGTCTTATTTTCCCACCAGACCGAGACTTCTGGCCCTTATGACCTCTACCCGCAGTTTTACCCAGGCCGCTGCCAATGCCCCGGCCAACTCTTTTCTTAACCTGCTTGCTGCCTTCAGCACCGGATATTGAATTTAAACGCATTCTAAAATTCTCCCCTGGGTTATCAGGATTCTTCGACCTTAACCAAATAGGACACTTTATTAATCATGCCGCGCACCGAAGCCGTATCTTCGAGCACGCTGGTCTGCCTGATTTTTCTCAGCCCTAGTCCTGCCACACAAGCCTGGTGGCTTTTTAACCTGCCGTTCACACTCTTCATCAGAGTAACTTTAATCATCTTGTCTGCCATTGCTTACCCCATCATCTGTTCAACAGAAAGTCCGCGCTTTTCAGCGACACTTTCAGGAGAACGCATATTCTGCAGTCCTTTAAAAGTAGCTCGTACCACATTAACGGGTGTGGTTGATCCATAGCACTTAGCCAATACATTGCGGACCCCGGCAACTTCTAACACCGCCCGCATGGTCTTCCCGGCAATTATTCCAGTACCCTCGGAGGCAGGCTTCATAAATATCTTTGATGCGCCATGTCGGGCATTCACCTCATACTGAAGCGTCGAGCCATCAAGATCGACATCAATCATATTGCGACGAGCCGCTTCCATTGCTTTCTGGATCGCCAAGGGAACTTCTCTGGCTTTGCCTCTGCCATATCCCACTCTGCCATTTCCATCGCCAACCACCGTTAAGGCAGTAAACCCAAATATACGACCGCCCTTAACCACTTTGGCGACACGATTCACCTGCACCAGTTTTTCCTGGATACCTTCTTCGTTATTGTCCTGATCGTTATACGCCATATGTATTCCTTTTTAACTTACCTATCCCAACTCAACCAAGCATGGACCTTCGCCACATCGATCGGGGACGGAAACCAACTCTAAAACTGTAATCCACCTTCTCGCGCTGCATCCGCCAACGCTCTAACCCGGCCATGATATTTATAACCAGACCGATCAAAAGCCACTTTTTCAAAACCGGCCGCTTTTGCTCTTTCTGCAATCAACAAGCCTACTTTGCCAGCACTATCAGAATTACCTGTTGAACTGGACCTTAAATCCTTCTCTAAACTAGATGCAGCCACATTCACAGTATGGCCATCCCCGGAAATAATCTGCGCGTAAATATGCTTCGAAGAACGAAAAACACAGAGCCTGGGAATAAGCAGTTCCTTGATTTTTGCTCTTCCTCTCCGTGCTCGCCTTTGTCGGGCTTCTTTCTTACTTTTCATTTCCCTAATTCTCCTGAGAATCCAAATTACTTCTTCTTGGCTTCTTTACGCTTAACATATTCGTTGTTATACCGAACACCTTTACCTTTATATGGCTCTGGCGGTCTGAAAGCCCTGATTTCTGCTGAAACCTGACCCACCTTCTGCTTGTCTATGCCCTTTACCACAATCTGCGTCTGAGTCGGCGTCTCAATAACAACGTCCTCCGGAATCGCATATACCACCGGATGGGAAAAACCTAACGATAGGTTTAACGCCTTGCCCTGAACTTGGGCCCGATACCCCACCCCCTGCAAAACCAGTTGTTTTTCAAATCCGGCGCTGACACCGATAACCATATTGTTCACAAGCGCTCTGAAAGTACCGGCAAGCGCACCGGCCTGCTTACTCTTATCTGCGCTCGAAAACTTGAGCTGACTCTCTTCCTGCTGCATTTCAATCAACTGATGCAGCGTAATATTCAAGGAACCTTTACCTCCCTTGATACTGACATCTTTCCCATTGACCGAAACTTCGACACCTTTTGGAATCTCTATGGGACTGTTCGCAATCCTGGACATTTGGTTTAACCCTCTATTGATCCCGCTCGACTAAAATACCGAGCAAAGCACTTCACCACCAACACCCGCAGCTCTGGCCGCTCGGTCAGTCATGACACCTTTATTAGTTGAAAGAATCATCACACCGAGCCCATTTCTCACACTGGGAATTTCCTGTTTGCCGCTATACTGGCGCAACCCGGGCCGACTGATTCGCTTGATTTCTTCAATAACCGGTTTGCCCATGTGATATTTCAGCTCGACACTTAATTCAACCTGACCACCTTCTCCGGTTACTGTGTCGTAACTTTGTATGTAACCTTCTTCCTTCAAGACTCTTGCTACTTCAACTTTTGTTTTTGAAGATGGCATGGCAACACTTGTCAACCTGGCAATTTGTCCATTTCTCATCCGAGTCAGCATATCTGCAATGGGATCCTGCATTGTCATTTTCTAATTCTCCTGTCTACCAACTGGACTTAACGAGACCCGGTACATCACCACGCATCGCTGCTTCGCGCAATTTTGTCCTAGCCAATCCAAATCGACGATAGACCGCATGCGGTCTCCCAGTTAAAGCACAACGGCGAACTTGCCGACTCGCTGACGCATCGCGAGGCTGCTTCTGCAACTTTATCTGTGCTTCCCAGCGTTCCTCATCGGAAGAATCCGGATTCTTAATGACCGCCTTTAGTGCCATTCTTTTGGCAGCGTATTTATTTACGGTCTTTGCGCGCTTCTTCTCGCGATTGATCATCGATGCCTTGGCCATAGAGTCCTCGGTTAGTTCAGCAAAGCTGTGGTTATGATTCCCGCAGTGGGAAATTAAAGGCTCGTAATAAAGCACGACCCTGGTCATCTGTTTTTGCGCTGGTGGTGATACTAATATCCAAACCGCGAATCTTATCGATCTTGTCGTAATCGATTTCCGGGAAAACGATCTGCTCGGATACGCCCATTGAAAAGTTTCCCCGTCCATCAAATGACCGAGGGCTAATACCACGGAAATCTCTTTGTCGAGGAATCGCGATATTGATCAGTCGGTCTAAAAACTCATACATACGAGTTCTACGCAGCGTAACCTTGCAACCAATGGGATAGCCTTCACGGATTTTAAAACCCGCAATAGATTTGCGAGCATTAGTAATAATCGGCTTCTGGCCAGCAATGGCCTGCATATCTGAGACAGCTGCTTCCAACTGCTTACGGTCAGTCAGCGCCTCTCCTACCCCCATATTCAAAGTAATCTGGGTGATGCCAGGAATTTCCATTACATTATCGAGCCCGAGCTCTTTCTGTAATTTCTGCTTAATCTCTTGCTCGTATACCTTCTTTAAATCTGTCATTACATTAACCGTCTATCTGTTCACCGGTTGACTTGAAAATACGGACTTTCTTACCATCCTCAAGTGTTTTGAAACCAACCCGGTCAGCCTTATTAGTATCCTTGTTAAATATAGCCACGTTGGAAATCTTAATGGGTGCTTCCTTCTCTAGAATTCCACCCGGCTGGCCCTGTTGGGGGTTGCCTTTGGTATGGCGTTTTATCATGTTGATGCCCGACACATATAAACGCGTATCATCAACTACCCGGGTAATATCGCCGGTTTTACCCTTATCCTTACCCGTTATCACGATCACTAGATCATCTTTCTTTAATTTGTTCATGTCCCTTCTATCCCTCAAAGAACCTCAGGTGCTAACGATACGATACGCATAAAGCTATCTGTTCTTAGTTCTCTCGTCACCGGCCCAAAGATACGCGTACCAATGGGTTGTTTACTGGCATTGAGCAGCACAGCTGCATTCCCATCAAAACGAATGATTGATCCATCAGCACGTCTGACACCCTTTCGCGTTCTGACCACAACAGCATCAAGTACCTGACCCTTTTTAACCCGGCCTCTTGGAATCGCTTCCTTGACGGTAACTTTAATAATATCGCCAACACCGGCATAACGCCGCTTGGAACCACCGAGAACCTTGATGCACATCACACGCCTAGCACCGCTGTTATCGGCTATATCCAAATAAGTCTGCACCTGTATCATGCTGTTAACTCCAATTTCACAGTATCTGCCTTAAACTAATCTCTTGCCGATTAGATCAGGACAGCCTTCCTATCGATTGATCTTAATTCCCAGGCTTTTCTCTTCGAGCGGGGCTTTGTCTCGACTATCGTTACCAAATCACCTTCCTGGCATTGGTTTTCAGGATCATGCGCCATAATCTTCCTGGACCGTTTTATATATTTTCCATAAATCGGGTGCTTGATCTTTCGAGTGACTAATACCGTCACACTTTTATCCATTTTATTGCTGACTACTCTGCCACTGGCATTACGAGCCACTTTTCCTTCATCACTCATGTACACGATCCTATTGGGATTTCTTGCTACCCTAAATTATGAACTGGCCTTTTGTTTTGCCTGTTCCCTCGCCAAGGTTTTCACTCTCGCAATATCTCGAGACACCTGTGTTAACAGATGAGTCTGCGTCAGTAGGCCTGTCGACTTCTGCATCCGCAACGCAAACTGCTCTTTCGTCAATTCTAGCAACTGTTCCTGAAGCTCTTCTTCCGTCTTAGATCTCAGTTCTTTCAAATCTACCATTTCATTTCCCCGTACTGCTTACATCACCACACGACGTACAAATGTCGTTGGAAAAGAAAGTTTGGCTGCAGCTAAACGAAGTGCATCCCGAGCCACTTCCTCACTAACACCTTCCATTTCATAAAGAATCTTGCCGGGCTTAATCTGAGCGACCCAATACTCGACATTACCCTTACCCTTACCCTGGCGAACTTCAAGGGGTTTCTGAGTAATCGGCTTGTCCGGGAAAACCCTGATCCAAATCTGACCCCCTCTTCGGACTCGTCGAGTCATTGCCCGTCTACCGGCCTCTATCTGCCGTGCAGTCATGCGTCCTCGGCCAGTTGCCTTCAAGGCATATTCGCCAAAACTGACCGTACTGCCCCGATGAGCCAAACCTCTGTTACGGCCTTTCTGTTGTTTTCTAAATTTTGTTCGTTTGGGTTGTAACATAATGATTAACCAAAATTCTGAGCATTGCTTGTTGATGATTGAGCACTTTCTTCCCGCTCACCAATGACCTCGCCTTTAAAAATCCAGACCTTTACGCCAAGAATTCCATAGGTGGTTAGCGCCTCTGCCGTTGCATAATCGATATCGGCTCTCAGGGTGTGCAGTGGCACTCGACCTTCACGATAACTTTCTGACCTGGCTATTTCGGCTCCTCCCAATCGTCCTGCTACCTGAACCTTAATGCCTTCAGCACCCAGTCGCATGGCATTCTGCATCACTCGCTTCATAGCCCGGCGAAACTGAACTCGTCTTTCCAATTGCTGGCAAACATTCTGAGCAACTAAATAAGCATCGATTTCAGGTTTGCGTATTTCTTCTATGTTGATATGCACAGGAACGCCCATCATCACACTGACTTCCTTCCTGAGCTTTTCGACGTCTTCTCCCTTCTTGCCAATCACAATACCTGGGCGCGCCGTATGGATCGTAATACGCGCTGTCTGTGCTGGCCGGTGGATATCTATCCGACTCACTGATGCCTGCGCCAATTTCTTATGAATAAATTCTCGCACCTGCAAATCGACTAACAAGTTCTGAACGTAGGTAGGCCCGGTTGCATACCACACGGAGGTATGGTCTTTAACAATACCAAGTCGCATACCCGTTGGATGTACTTTTTGACCCATTGACTTCTCCTATCTAAACCAACAACCCTACTGGTTATCTGCTGTCGACTTTATTTAGCTGTCAGCTACCGCTAACGTAATATGGCAACTGCGTTTCAATATTCTATCTGCACGGCCTTTAGCACGCGGCCTGATTCTCTTCATGGTCGTCGCCTCATCTACCAATATCTGGGCGACCGATAACTCGTCAACATCCGCACCTTCATTGTGCTCTGCATTGGCTATCGCTGATTCCAATAACTTCTTCACTAGATGCGCACCTTTCTTGGTGCTGAAGTTAAGAATATTCAAAGCCTCACCCACTTGCTGGCCGCGAATCTGATCAGCCACAAGCCTTACTTTCTGGGCAGAAATACGGGCACCTTTCAATCTCGCTGACACTTCCATTTTAACTACCTCTAATACTTCTAACGACGTTTCGCTTTCTTGTCGGCTGCATGGCCACGGTAAGTTCTCGTCAAAGCAAACTCGCCGAGCTTATGACCCACCATATCTTCAGTCACAAATACCGGAATATGCTGCCGGCCGTTATGGACCTGAATAGTCAAACCAACGAAATCTGGCGCAATCATGGATCGCCTAGACCAAGTCTTGATCGGTCGCTTATCATTGGTATCAACCGCTTTCTGTACTTTCTCAATTAAATGAAAATCAATGAAAGGACCCTTTTTCAGGCTTCTAGGCACTGGCTATCTCCTATCGACTTGTACGACGGCGTCGAATAATCATGTTATCTGTACGCTTGTTTTTTCTGGTCTTATACCCTTTAGTAGGAACTCCCCAGGGCGAAACTGGATGACGCCCACCTGAAGTCTTACCCTCTCCTCCTCCATGAGGATGGTCTACCGGATTCATTACAACACCCCTGACTGTCGGCCTGCGACCCCGCCAGCGACTGGCGCCTGCCTTGCCGAGCGAACGCAGATTATGCTCTGAGTTGCTAACCTCTCCCAAAGTTGCGCGGCAATCTGCCAAGGCACGTCGCATTTCCCCGGAACGCAGCCTTAACGTGACATAAATACCTTCTTTGGCGACGAGTTGCGCAGAGGTACCCGCACTTCTGGCTAGCTGGGCCCCTTTCCCTACTTTGAGTTCAATACAATGGATAACACTACCCATTGGCATCTTTCTCATGGGCATGCAGTTCCCGACTTTAATCGGCGCTGCATCTCCGGAACGAACCTCGTCTCCAGCTGAAAGGCCCTTCGGAGCGATGATGTATCTTCTTTCTCCGTCAGCATACTTAAGCAAAGCGATATTAGCGGTTCGATTAGGATCATATTCGAGCCTTTCGACCATCGCGGTAACCGCATCTTTATTCCGCTTGAAGTCAATGATGCGGTACTTCTGTTTATGACCACCACCAATATGACGAGTCGTGATTCGACCGTGGTTGTTTCGACCCCCTGTTTTGGATTTGCTTTCCACCAATCCTTTGTACGGTTCGCCTTTATGTAGGTCAGGATTAACCACCTTGACTACAAATCGTCTCCCGGGAGATGTCGGTTTAGATTTTACGACTGGCATACTTTTATCTCACGTCTGGATTCTTGGTTAAAGTTCACTTTGCTGCTTCTGTAAAATCAATTTCCTGACCTTCAGAAACGCGCACATAGGCTTTCTTCCAGCTGGGCTTCTTACTCATTCCACGCATCGTACGCTTCACTTTCCCTTTCACATTCATCACTGTGACACTCTCAACGGTTACTCCGTAAATAGCTTCAACCGCTTTTTTTATTTCTGGTCGAGTCGCGTCTTTGGCTACTTTAAAAGTAAACTGGTTAGCTGAATCAGCAATGACGGTGGCTTTTTCAGAGATATGTGCACCTAACAGGACCTTATACATTCTTTCCGTATTCATCCCAGCATCTCCTCTGCTTTCTTCAAAGCACCGACGGTGAAAAGCACCTTCTCATAACCAATCAAATTGACTGGATTAACACCTTGCACATCAATCACATCGACTTGACGAAGATTTCTCGAGCCGAGATACAGGTTCTGATCTACTTCTTCCAAGACCACCAGGACATTATCTAAATTTAAATCGTTTAACCGTGCCTGGACTTCTTTTGTCTTCGGTTCCGTAACCGAAAAATCCTCTGTTACCACCAAACGCTCCTGACGAATTAATTCAGAGAGAATCGACTGCATCGCCCCGCGATACATTTTTTTATTAACCTTGACTTCGAAATCCTGAGTCTTGGCAGCGAAGGTGACACCACCACCGCGCCAAATTGGACTTCTGATCGTACCGGCTCTGGCGCGGCCCGTTCCTTTTTGCCTGAAGGGCTTACGACCACCACCACGGACTTCTGACCGTGTTTTCTGGGCGCGGGTGCCTTTTCTGCCCCCGGCCATATAAGAAACCACGACCTGATGAATCAAGGCCTCGTTATACTGTCGACCAAAACAAGTCTCTGAGAGTTCAACGGCTTTATCCGTTAAGCCGACACCTGGTTCTGAAATATTTACGTTCAAGATTCAGCCTCCGAGTTACTCTGAGCCTTTACTGCCGGCCTGACGATGACATCTCCTCCTGCCGGGCCAGGGACAGCACCTTTGACCAACAGCACATTATTTTCCTGGTCGACCCGAACAATTTGCAAAGACTGGGTAGTGACTCTTTCAGCGCCCATGTGACCCGCCATTTTCTTACCTTTCCAGACTCTACCCGGGGTCTGACACTGGCCAATAGACCCTGGCGCGCGATGCGACAGAGAATTACCGTGCGTGGCGTCCTGCATGCTGAAATTATGACGTTTAATCACGCCCTGAAATCCTTTTCCCTTGGACTGGCCAGTCACATCCGAGCGTCAATGAACCGCCAAGTTCAAGTTCATTATCTGCTGGAGCAACAAACTCAATCAGCTTACGACCTGCATCGACATTGGCTTTCTTGAAATGACCTGCTGCCGGTTTAGTTACTTTCGATAACTTGGTTTCTCCATAAGTCACCTGGACCGCATGGTAACCATCTGTATCCGACGTTTTAATTTGAGTAATTCGGTTTGGTCCTGCCTGGATAACTGTTACAGGAACAGACTGACCGTCTTCCATGAAGATTCTAGTCATTCCCTGTTTAGTTCCTACAATGCCGATTGTCATCGTCACTCTCCGTTACAACCCAGCTGGCTAGGCTAAATTAATCTGTACTTCAACCCCGGCTGCAAGATCCAGTTTGGTCAGCGCATCAACTGTTTTTTCAGTGGGCTCCAGGATATCCAGCAATCGTTTATGTGTCCTGATTTCATACTGATCACGGGCATCTTTATCCACGTGCGGTGAAATCAGAACGGTGAACTTTTCCTTTCTGGTTGGCAAAGGAATCGGTCCCCGTATCTGTGCTCCGGTTCGCTTGGCGGTGTTTACGATCTCTTGAGTAGACACATCTATTAACCGATGATCGAATGCCTTTAAGCGAATTCTAATTCTCTGATTTTGCATACCTGCCTCATTTCCCACTTTGCCTGTACCTGGCATTTCACCTGCCCGGTATAAATTTCAAATGCAAAAAATTCCCTCCTCACTAAGAGGAAGGCGCACTTGCGTGCTTTTGCTCGACTACCCGAGCTTCCCATGGTTCCGCATCGAAACC
>CAZGCW010000023.1:0-27826 GCA_964524295.1 uncultured Pseudomonadales bacterium | reverse complement strand
AATGAACCCCTATTCCTATGCGCTGGAGATCGATTGATATTGCGCGATCAGGGTGCCAACCGAACTATCGCCGGTGGCATAGTGGTCCAGATGGGATCACCCCAACGCGCTAGAAACGCCCCTCAGAGAGTGGCAAATCTGAATCTGCAGGTTCTGGCGGAGACCCTGACGGATAAAATTGCGGCCATACTTCAAGGTGCTGAGCATGGGATACAACTCGGCAGCCTGGAGGCACAGTTGAATAGATCCACTATCGAACTGAAGGGCCTGATTAAGGAAAATAAGGACTGGATCATCATCAACCAAAGCCTGATTACTAAACAGCAGTTAACCACATTAAGCCAGAGCCTATTAGCTCAACTTGGCGACTGGCACCAGCAACACCCGAACCAAAATGGCATCGAAGTGAGTCGAGCAATTGCCTTGCTTCCAAAACAAATCAACTTTGCCAATGAGCTGCTGGAAATACTGGTCAACCAGAAAATCCTCAAAAAGAACGGAGCGCTCCTGGCAGCTCGGGATTTCAATATCAGTTTATCTGAAGCAGCCCGGCAAACGCTGGATAAAGTATTGCCACTGATCAACAAAGAGCCTCGCAAACCCCCTGTCCTGCATGATCTAGCCAAGATGACTCAAATTGCGCCTAAACAACTGGAAAAAAACCTGATGGAATGTGTCAAAGCAGGTCATCTAGTTCGACCCGTCGCTAACCGATTCTATCAACCTGAAACGATGAATGCCTTTCGGGACCTGATCATTGATCATTTCAATAATCAGGCTTTTACTGTTCAAGAATATCGAGATGCTGCCGGTGTTGGCCGAAATCTCGCCATTGAGCTACTCGAGCACTTCGATAGGCAGGGCTTTACGCGAAGAAACGGAAATTACCGCCAGACGATGCAGCCAAAAAACTAACAAGCGCATCTCCTGAATTTATCTATCATCAAGTCCTAAGGGAGACGATGAACTCCTTTAATTACCGTGTCGATGACTAACCGATTCAAACTAAATTCTGTCGAAACAAATGCTAACAATGGCAATTAAACTTTTTATGTCGGTTTTTCGATGATATAACAATAAAAACAAACACTGGACGGACCGATTCCATCCTCAATAAACTCAAACTTTAATCGATGCGTACGGCTACCATGCTGTAATACAAAGCCGACAGACTCAGAGTATGATGACCAAAGCATGTTAAACAGGCACCCAAAACCACCTAGATTGACCTGTCCACTTTATCTCCTGCTTAGCCTCATACTATGGCAATGGCTAACGATATCCCTGACCCAAGCTGAATCTACCCCCATCCAAACGGAAATAGCTGCGATTGCTGTTGGACCAGGGCAAATGGAAACAGACCTGCTCATTGCAAGAAGCCAAGCGCTAGTGAACGACGGTCAACTCCGTCAGGCGATCAACCTGCTAGAGCCGGCGGCAGCCAAAAACCCTGCAAACCAGATTCTGGAAAAACACTTGATATCGCTGCTACTCGACAGCAACAGGATTGCCAAAGCGGAAAGCATCATCCAGGCCTCCCCTGCTCCACCAGAGACACTCGCTCCGCTACGAACACAAATCGATTCAAAATTAAGAAAACTACTCCTCAGTGATAAGTTGGTCACCGTCGTAGTCCAGAAGCGCATGGACCTGCACGATTTCGATACCGCCATCCTCCTCCTGGACCGCGCTCTGATCGCATTCCCGCACAAACAGGCTGATTTTTTTACTCTGAAAGGCGAAGCATTGTATAAGCAAAACCGCCTCAGATTGGCGGAAGAAGAATTCATGAAAGCCCTCAATATAAACCCACTGAATCCCGTCGCTAAATCATATGTGACTGAAATACGCACGACCCTGGAAGCGCAAACCAGCACTTCACTGGCTGAATGGATCAGTATTGCAAAAGATAAAGTGGGGGATTTTATTGTCACTTTCCTGGCGCTCTTTACTGCTTTTGCCGTTAATTCTCTGGTCGCCCCGATTTCCATGAGAATTCGCCTGATACAGGCGCGAAGATCTTTTGAAAAAGGTGACTACGATGACTTCGCAGACCTGCTCGAAACGCTACTGGACCAGGAAGACTTTAAGCCCCTTCGTCAAAACTGCCGGATCTTGTTGCGATCAGTCGACTATGAGCAGCTACGCGCCATCTTTGAAAAGCATATTATGACGCTCGAACGGCTCCCCACGCTCCTGAGAATACTGGAAAGGGAAAATGAGAAGTTACTGGAATAAACTCGACCCCCCCTGTCTCTACCCGTTTTATCCAGGCAACCGTCAATGTCAGGACAAGACATGCTAGACCCACAATCTGAAAATCACACCCTACCAGACGATGTTCTTTCCTGGACCGGACCAGGAAAGGCCATTCTTAACCCCATTACCAATTTCTATCATGTTTCCATGGAAATCATCGGCCTTATATCCGTTGCTTTGAAGGCCAGCCTGTTGCTATTCAATAAAAGGCGTCGGCAACTATTCTATTCCCTGTTCCAGCGCCAGGTTTATAACGCGGGCGTATCTGCACTTTACGTCAATGGGGTCATTGGAATTCTAATTGGTACATTACTCATCTCCAGGTTGTTCGACTATCTACCCCGACAGATAATAGAGGACCAGTTCGGACAGATTTTCATGGTAGTGGTCTTCAGGGAACTCGGGCCATTAATATCAGGTATTATCCTCATTGCCCGATCTGCTACAGCCATTACTGCCGAAATCGGTTATCTACGATTACAGAGGGAATTTCAGGTTCTCAATGGTATTGGTATCAACCCGGTATTCTTGTTTCTCCTACCGGTCTTTTTCGCCTTTCCGGTATCCCTCTTCCTGATGTTTATCTATTTTGATGTCATCGTGTTTCTTTCAAGTTTTGCCGTCGTATGGGTCTCTGACCCTGGCATCAGTTTTACCGGATTACTGACCAATATCCTTAGCCAGATTACCCTCAATGAAATCGCTATTAACGCGGTCAAAGCTATTTTGGGAGGGATGCTAATTGGTATCATCTCCATTTACTTTGGTGCTAAGGTAGAAGACAGCTTTAGTGAAGTGACGGAAGCCATATCGAAAGCGACTACAGCCCAGCTGCTGGTGTTTTTTATTATTAACGTCCTTCTTTCACTGCTCGCTTACACACAGTAGGTTGCCATGCCCCTTACCGTCAACAACCTGAACATCGAATACCCGGAAATAGTCCTGTTCAAGGACTTGCATGTTGAAATCGATGATCAGCAAATTGTCGCCGTGAGAACAGCGGTGCTTGATGGGGGTACTACCTTGTTAAAAGGACTCGCCGGCATGTTAGATGGCATCGCGGGTGAGATTCATCTGGATGGCATGGATTTACTTCATATGGACCCCGCTCAAAGGGCCCTAAATGTCGGTTATGTATACGAACAACAAGGCCTGGTCAGCCTGTATGACTGTTTCCAGAATATAGCCCTACCGCTGCAATTTCATACCAACACCAGCAATGCGCTGGTCGAAACAAGGATATTCACTTTATGCGAAAAGTTCAGCGTCGACAGGCAATTACTCAATGAATACCCACATGCATTGAATGATGTTCAATGCAGAATGGTGAACCTGCTCAGGGCACTGGTGATAGAACCAAAACTGCTGCTGATCGATGAACTCGAAGGTGGGATGTCAGAACAGATTATAACAGATACAATCGATACACTAAGGCAGGAACAAGAAAATAACGCCATGATTGTCATCATCACCACCGCTGACGATTTAGTATTGGAACAAGCCGATTGCGCTTATCAAATCGAAAATAGAAAACTGCGAGAGTGTCACTAATGTCGACCACTGCCTACCGGCCCTTCGAAGTCAGTTCTAAAGACAAAATCGTCGGCCTTTTCGTCATAGGCGCTTTTCTGATACTGCTGCTGGGTTTTATTATCCCATTAATCAAAGGCCTGGCCGTTGATGATAGATTATCCTTTCATACCATTATTGAACGAACGTACGGCATCGCGCCGGAAGCCACTGTGAGCCTTCGAGGAGTGAACATCGGCTCAGTGACTCAGGTAGCACTGAATGAAGACGGCATGGTGAGAGTCGAACTGGCGCTATCGCAGCAATACCAAAATTTTTACACACGAACCAGCCGATTGAGCGTTGATAGTGAGTTAGGCGTCAATTCATTGCTAACAGGCAGCGGTTTGATTCTACACCCAGGTAAACCGGGTGAATCAATGCTGCAGGAAGCCGCTTTTATTCCCACAGACATTCCCCAGGGGTTCAGTTCTATGCTGGAAGAACTTGATCTGACCCTGCTGGCTGACCAGATCACCACTATTGTGAATTCACTTGAATCCATCTCCACGGGTTTTGTGGACAATCAGGATAAACTGTACCGCAGCCTGGAAAACTTTGAAACGGCCACGCTTCGGCTCGCAGAAGTATCCGAGGAAATGCCAGCTATTTTTACGGCGATCGAAGCCAGTTTGGCCAGCCTGGAAACGACCCTGCAGGGCATTAATCTGATTGTCGACAATTCAACGGAAGACCTGGCGCTAACACTCAGCAATACAGCGGACCTGACTAAACAAGCAACGACGACCCTTCGGGAAGCTCAGGAAATGCTGGAAATAGGCCAGCCAGCACTGGAGTTACTACCGTTTGTACTGGAAACAACAGACAATACCCTCAGGAGCGTGAATCAATTAAGCGAGCAGATGATGCAAACCTGGCTGTTTGGTGCAAGAAAAAAGAACAACGACAAACCCGAGGTCATCAAGGACGACATTATGACCCGGATGGAAAAAGACAGAGCAAATCGCAGTAGCGAAAACGAACAGAACCCTATGGAGAACGCGCCATGAGAACCATCAGATTGCTTGTTTTGCTGACCATTTCTGCCGTCACGGGATGCGCCGTACAAACTGACGCGGGCATCATGGCCGGACCTGCATTGACAACCGAGACTGCCAGTAGTGAAACAAAAGCAGATCATAACCTCCCCAGCACCATTGCCGTTTTACCCTTCGGCAACCAGACCGAGAGTTCGCTTGCCACTTCTGTGGTTAGAAAAACCCTCGTTAATCATTTTTCTTCGAAGAACTATCGGATCCTGCACAGCGCAGAAGTCGATGAAAGGTTAACCATGGCCGGCCTAGATAGCCCGGAGACAGTCAATGCCGCTCCTGCCGCGCAAGTCAGGGAACTCCTTGGTGTAGATGGCCTTATCTATGGCGCTGTGACCCACTATGAGAAACGCTTCGCTGGTATTGGCGCTCAAGTCTCGGTCGGTGTGGAACTGGAGTTTCGCAACCAGACCAATGAGGTGATTTGGTCTATTAAAGATGTCAGAAAATCATATGCCGGCGGCGTATCGACTTCTCCGGTTGGCTTGATCCTGAATGCCCTGGCTGCAGCAAAACACCTTTACGGTGATATTAACTTGTTTCGAGCCGCTGACGATCTTGGCCGCGCCTTGGCTGAACAAATGCCAGCACCTGAGTTCCTCGCAGGTAAGGCCCTGCCGACCATTACCAATGTGGTTCATTCGGGTGCAGGACAAGCCTTGCGCTATGGAGATGTGCTCGAGATTGGCCTTGAGGGTGATGCCGGCCTGACTGCCGTCGCTAGCATAGAAGGAGCAGGCCTGATTGAACTCAGTGAGGTGGAACCCGGCCAGTATATCGGACGACTGAGCATCAGTAATACCCTGAACATCGATAATGTCAATCTGGTCGGTCGACTCAGGAATAAAACCGGACAATTCTCTTCCTGGGTGTCCCCTTATGGACTGGTTAATATTGATAATCAAGCACCGGGTGCAGTGAGTCAGTTAACGCTTAAATCGACCGATGGCCAAATCAAACTGGACTGGAAAGCCACCGACTCTGATGCCATCCAATATCAGTTGGCGATAACTGATCCGAAATCGCAAGAACAGCGACAATTCACAGTCGAAAACACGTCCTACACCTGGCTGGATCTTGAGAACTTTAAACCATTCGAAATCAGCGTTCTGGCTATTGATGCCGCTGGTAACACGGGCCTTGAAACAACAGCCTCAGCCATGGCAGCACCAGACCCCCGGTTTTCTTCTGCCAAGGACATGGTAAGCATCCTGCCTCGGGTCATTCATGGTACTTTTAGAATGCTGGCAGAGAACAGTCCTTTTATGCTCAATTCGGAAACAACCATTGCAACCGATGGAATTCTCCTCATTGGCCCAGGAGTGGACATCACCGTAAGCCCTAATGCCAGCTTATCGGTTCTCGGGGAACTACATAGCTACGGCAACAAGCAAAAGCCCATCAGAACAATCTCCACCAATGGCCAGAACTTTCAGAACTTCCTGATCCTGCAATCGACCCAGGATGTCTCGCTGCAGGGCTTATGGATTGACAATGCTAATATCCCAATAGAAATACGAGCGGGTGCACCCACGATTTCAGGAACCTCATTACAAGGTGCCTTCAACGCAATCACCATTTCCGGCTCGGCAAGACCCGTCATCAAAGACAACCTGATCAAGGGTGCTCAAGCCAGCGGTATTATCATCAGCGGTCAGGCACAACCCACTTTCAAAGGCAACCAATTTGCAAACAATGAACCGTTCCACCTGCAAAATGGGTCTAATTATGAAGTTGATATTCGAGACAATACATTCAGTCCCAGCGCCTCAGCAACGACGGTGCTAGGTCAATTTAATTATGAGGAGCAATAATATGACGATCAGACTCCTTGGACTCATCCTTCTCATCACGACCGGCTCGCCTCATGCCATGGCAGAGAACTATATCGAATGGGTGGGCGCCAATAGCGGCATCGACTGGACCCAGGGGAAAGCACAGGCCGACGGCGCTGGCCTGGCAAAACCGGGCACGCCGCCGAGCCTCGCGAAATTGTTAGCCTGTCGAGCAGCAGTGGTAGACGCACAGCGTAACCTGCTCGAATCAGTGCAGGGGGTCAGAGTGGAAGGCGTCACGGTTGTCGACAAGTTAATGGTCGACAGCGACATCATTAAATCCAGTGTTCAGGGTCTCTTGAAGGGAGCCGTGATCAGTGACCGGCGTCCCCAGGCAGATGGAACCTGTGAGATCACCTTGACCGCCCCTCTGGCCGGTAATTTCACAACCCAGGTATATACCGAAATATTTAATGAAGATGCAGAGCAGGATCTCAGCGAGATAGTGCTGAAGCCCCGCGAATGGCTGGCAGGCGGTCTTCAATTACTCAGCCTAAATCTGATTCAATCAGCGCATGCCCAGACCATAGCCCCATGGCAAGAACCCCTTGACCTCCTTGCTGCCCGAATCAACGCGCTTGAAGCATTACTTTCAACCGGACCGAACCGAAATACCCCTAAAAACTTAGGGCCCACCGGCCTTGTCATTGATGCCAGAGGCAGCAACTTCATTCCTTCCATGTCACCCAAAATTCGAAAATTACGAGCCGGGATCATCTACCCTGATGCAGGACACCAAAAGGCGCGGACAAATCGAGGCCAACTGGTTTCTTTATTCACCCGACAACTCGAAACAGCCCGACAGCATCCCATAGTCGGCGAGCGACCCCTGGTGCTAAAGGCATTGAGAACCTGGGGAGCAACCCGTACTGAAATCGTACTCGGCACTGAGTCCTCGGAGAGACTGGCAATACTGGTCTCAGATGGACTGCTCGAAGACGCAGGTGTGATCATCGTACTCTGAGGAATAGACTTATGAAAACTATAACAATGGCAGCTTTATGCTTAATCCCCTTGCTTGCAATAGCCGAACAATCCTCTATCACCGAGGCAGATGGTTATTCCTGCATGGGTATAGATTATTCGAAGAAACAAACCGAAAACCTGGCGTTACAGGATGCAAAGCGCAAAGCAGTCGAGTTTTCCCAGACCTTTATTCAAAGCACTACGGTAATGGAAAATTTTTCTCTCAAGCAAGATCTTGTAGAAGCTTTTGCACGAGCTGACGTAAGGGTAATCTCCGTGCTCGATGAGCTATGGGATGATCCGACAGCCGGCGATTGCTACAACATCAGAATCCAGGCGGAGGTGGTTCCTGTGGCCGAGGAAATGAACCGTGTCATGGTAGAAGGAAACCTCACAGACGACCCAACGGCGCCTCTAAATGTTCAACTGTGGGCTAACAGGGAAGTATTGAGAGAGGGTGATAACTTAAAGATCTACCTCAAGGGCAATAAGCCATTTTTTGGAAGATTGATCTATGTTGATGCCTCTGGAACCAAACTACAGCTACTGCCCAACCCATACCGTAGTGATGTTTACTTTCAGGGCGGGGTTATCTACGAGGTTCCCGCAGGTAACGACCGTTTCGATATGACCGTGACCCCACCATTCGGTGCTGAATCGCTCACCGTCTATGCCAGCACTTCGCCCCTAGGTGATTTATCCACCACCAACCTTGGGCCTGTTTTAGAAGTACAGGAAGAAGTTCAGGCTATCGCAGTCAAAACCCGTGGCATTAAAGTTTCAGCAAGGCCAACCAATAATACGTCTGAATTAGAATATGATCGTAGTGAAATAAGCGAATTCTCTGAAACCACTATCCATTTGCAGACTCAAGCAGCAATAGAAGAAAACCTTTAGATGATAATGAGGTCACACAATATGATAAAAAACCGTAGTACCCCAAGGACTTATCCACTAAACCGATTAAGAATACTCATCCACCTGACGCTGTTCGGCCTACTTCTAATGGGTAGCCTGTCCATCAGGGCTGAGCTGATGGTCGGTGACACCGCCCCTGATTTCTCAGTCATGGGATCAGACGGTAAAATACACACCCTTGCCGATTCCAGGGGAAATAACCCGGTGGTCATCGCCTTTTTCCCTAAAACCTTTACCGGTGGATGAACCCTGCAATGCAAATCGCTGCGTGACAGCGATAAAGAAATTCAGGCCTTTAATATCACCTACTATATGGCAAGCACCGATAACCTAGAAAAAAATACCGCGTTTGCAGAAAAAAATTCAGCCACCTTTCCGATACTGGCTGATCCGGACAAAAAAATGAGCAAGGATTATGGCGTGCTGATGCCAATCGGCCTCGCTAAACGCTGGACTTTTTACATTGACAAATCCGGGGTTATTCAAAAGATCGACAAAAATGTGAATGTCCGAACAGCCGGTGTTGACTTAGTCGCACATTTAAAGGCACTCAGCTTTTAACGACTACCCTCTCATCTGGACCTCACTGAAGGCCACAGAGCGTGACCCAGTGCGCTGCTACCCCCTTGTCTCAGCGCCGCGAGCAATCTCTATCATCCCGGATTGCTTATCTAACCGGCGCTGAATACAATCTGTACGTGCGTGGAACTGCCTTCAATCGAGATTGCTCCATAGCAGAACATCCGATTCAACCTAGAAGGTCGATTTCATGTCAGACAACCTCGATAAAACAATCACAGACCAACCGCCTCTATTCAGTCATGGATATACTAATTATGTACTGGGCGTATTGGTCATTGTTTACGTTTTCAATTTCATTGATCGTCAGATCCTGGCCATACTGGCACCGGCTATAAAAACCGACCTGTTGCTCTCCGATACACAAATCGGAGCACTCAGTGGCGTTGCTTTCGGCATTTTCTATGCCACCCTTGGGATTCCTATTGCTCGACTGGCTGACCGCTATTCTCGGGTCAATATTATTGCTATCAGCTTAACGATCTGGAGCCTTATGACCGCTTTATCTGGCTTGGCTGTCAATTACTGGCAGTTACTCATCGCCAGGATTGGTGTAGGTATTGGCGAAGCGGGTGGCAGTCCGCCTTCCCATTCTCTGCTTGCTGATTATTTTGAACCCAACAAGCGCGCGACGGCGTTAGGTATCTATGCACTAGGTATACCCGTCGGTATTCTTTTCGGTAATCTTGCCGGTGGCTGGATCAACGAATTTTTTGGCTGGCGAAATGCTTTCTTTGTCGTTGGAATACCAGGGATTCTGCTGGCGATCCTGCTTCGGCTGACGGTCAAAGAACCGCCTCGCGGCTATACTGAGCCCACCAAACAATCCCTGGAACAGGTACCTTTCACTACTGTGGTTAAAACCATGTGGCAGAAGAAATCATTTCGGCATATGTCTCTTGGTGCCGCTACCCAGGCGTTCGTAGGTTATGGTGCTATCGCCTGGATGCCCATGTTCCTAGTACGCTCTCATGATATGAGTAGTGGTGAGGTCGGTACCGCGCTGGGGCTGATTATCGGACTCTGCGGCGGCCTGGGCACCTTTCTCGGAGGCTATCTAGGGGACCGTCTCGGTAAGCGGGATGTCAAGTGGTACATGTTGATCCCGGCTGCGGGTTTCCTGATCTCAGTTCCATTTGGATTTGTTGTTTTCTATACCGATAGCCTGGTTCTGGCACTGGCCTGCTACTGCCTGCCGGCCTTTATGGTCAATCTCTACACCGGCCCTACTTTTGGCATGACACAGGGCCTCGCACCCCTGGCCATGAGAGCTGCTGCCGCCGCTTTACTGTTATTTATCATTAATATTATAGGCCTGGTGTTCGGCCCGACCACCGTGGGCCTACTCAGCGACTGGTTCCAATCTGGCTGGCAGCTAAACGATACCGAATCGCTTCGTTTCTCGCTTTTGGTCTGTAATATGATTTATGTTATTTCGTTTATCAATTACTATTTCGCGTCCCGGCATTTGGCAAAAGATCTGGCCGGAAACACTTAGAATACCCGGCCAATTCTGGAATAAATGTTACTCTGGCCGTCTCCGGTGACCGCGAAACCGAACTGCAGGGTTCCGATGGGTGTATCGGCACCTATAAATGCGCCCAGCGAGGTTTCCGCCGTTTCAGAAGAAATGCGCTCTCGACTGGACCAGGCACCCCCATATTCTAGGGTTAACCCAATCAAGCCATCCAGCACCGGCAAAGGCTCGTAGCGCTGGTAGTAAATAAGCGATGCCACGCCCATGTAGTCACCGGCGAGTTGATGACTGTTTAGCCCGGTCAACAAGCCGTACCCACCGACCCTGAACACACTGTTGATGCTTGAGTTTCCATTAGTCCCGCCCAGGTAAACGTTAATACCAAGATTGTGTTGTTTACGTTCAAAGTAATGACCCGCCCTGAGTTGCCACTGATTGAACGACTGATCAGACCCGAGTGACTCTGTATAAGAGGCGACATGAGCTTCAACGATTGAACCAGACGATGGAAAATCCACATCATCCCGGGTATCAAAAACATAGTGCAGGTTAATACTGGCTTCCTGAAAACTCTCACCTCCGGCAAAATCCTGACCGGTCACAACGTGAGCACGGCCACGGGTATGGTTAAGGCCAAGCATGACTCTCCAATGGGCGCCATATTCATAACCGAAACCAAATCTTCCGGCGGTTTTCCTTAAAGCCGAGGTCGAGACACGTCGGTCGCTTTCATAGGTATAAAGCGTTTCATCCCGATACTCGGCGCTGGCATATAAAAACCAGTCACGCTGTTGACTAAGCGGCGCATAAAAACCGGTCTCTATACGAGGTTCATCACCAATTCCTGCTATGGTCATCCATTCGGCACCATTAGAGGTCAGCTCTTCCCGGGAATATCCCAAAAGAAACGAAACCCTGGAATCGTGCTTGAATTCGCTTTCCAGGTTGAATCCAAAATGCAGATAGTCTGGACCCCAAGACTTACCATTGGCTGATATCTTCAGATCAGCCTGGCCCTCATCTTCAACTAACTGGTAGGAAACCACTTCGAAATGACCTGTACCATGAATCCGGTTCATATCATGAGAGACCTTTTCCAGATTAAATAGATCACCGATACGAACATCGATCACGGAGCGAATGACCTCATCATCGAGTCCGGATGTGTTG
Source organism: uncultured Pseudomonadales bacterium (assembly GCA_964524295.1). GTDB lineage: Bacteria > Pseudomonadota > Gammaproteobacteria > Pseudomonadales > Azotimanducaceae > UBA9926. Next base: position 16,001 of record CAZGCW010000023.1, on the reverse strand, counting down.
TCCATAGTAATAGAACGAATGGTCGGTTTTGCTGAAACGGGCCTGGCAACGATGGGGTACTCGTCATGCATCAGCACCAACCCTTCTAATTCAGTGCTTTTATTCAGAGCCTCTTCGTAGCCAATCTCGATCGCCTCAGCCGCACCCGTGAATGCGGCTGCCGAAAACTCACCCAATGCCGGTATCAGGAGAATGTCATCTGCCTGCATCCGCTTTTTCTGCTGTTCTGTATTATTAACCACCAACAACCGCGTCAATTGATCGGTGATGGTAAGAATGTCACCGAGATGATCCCGGTCCAGCATCGGTGTGGTGATATCAACTACAATCAGGATATCTGCGCCCATATCTCGAGCTATATCAACCGGTAGATTGTTAGTCACACCCCCATCGACCAGCAACCTCCCTTCAACTTCTATTGGTGCAAAAACGGCCGGCACCCCCATAGAGGCACGCATCGCCACGGCCAATTCCCCATGGTCTAATATCACCATCTCGCCAGTAACAATATCCGTGGCAATCGCTTTAAAGGGCCTGGGTAAGTCCGAGAACTGTCGAATATGGGAGACATGTTCGGTCATTTTCTGTAGTGCAAGAATGACATTCTGCCCCTGGATAGCACCGCTTGGCATTTTCAGTTCAGCATTGCCATAGCCAGGGGTCCCCGGTATAGAAAAAATATCTTCCTTCCACTTACGCTGAATTGAACGGTCGGCCCTGGGGACATCATCATCCAGTGCTCGCTCCCAATCCATGGTCAGCATCAGATTCTCGATCTCAACTGCGCTGAGCCCAGAGGCATACAAGCCACCGACGATGGCACCAAAACTGGTTCCGGTGACGATGTCTACCGGGATATTCTGCTCTTCTAAATACTTCAAGATACCGATATGGGCTGCACCTCGAGCCCCACCTCCGGCTAACACCAAGCCGACAGTCGGTCTGGCATCTATACACTGGGCAAACAAAAGCAATGCAATAAGCGGGATCAACCTGTACATAAAAAGTCCTTAACGTCTGTCATCAAGCGCAACCGATTGCGTTCATTTAATCCATTCACCCTGAATCTGTGCCGATAACAAATCGATATCAGCTCTATTTTAGATCAATCCATTCACTGGATAGGCTATGCTGGCACTACCATAAATGCTCTTACAACTGGATTTTCCGGAATACCCAGCTTGCCTCACCGCTGTGAACGGGCACCGCCAGATCACCTCTGAGTGAGTCCAGTTGGGCAAATTCACTGGGTACCCCATACTTCAGATCAAAAAGGTGCACTGCCAGAGGACCTTGATGCTTTCTTTCCAATGAAATATCCACATCACGGTGCTGAGTACCCATCATCATCAGCACCCTGCTTCCTTTGAACAGCCCCCACCGGGCTAAAGACGCACGACCTGATTGCCCTGCAATCGAAAAACTGACCGGTCCTTCGTCCTTGGCAAAAACCAGCCCTATAGCATTGGCATTACGTGGGGTGGAAAGCCTTAGCACCAAATTTTCACCTTGATCCGTGTTATGCCGGGTAACGATCCTTAATTCAGGCAGGGGCGGCACTTGCATTTCTACTTCCGCAGATACCGGATAGGCTGTTTCCGACCAGGGAAGCATAACTGATTCGCGAGGCTCACCCATCTGTTTGAGGCGTCCTGCTACAGGATTGGGAGACTCAACCGCCAGCCAGGCTTTCTGGCTATCAGCATCGACCAAAAAGCGATAATTAACGTGCTGAGGCCGGTCCTTTGAGTATAGTGGCACAGCCAGATTCACTAGAAAACTCATCACCACGACAAGAGAAAGCACCTGTTTTAAACCGCTTAAACCAAGCCCATAGCAAAAAGGAAGCAATAGTAAGGCGTACAGTCCTAGCGCTGGGAAGGTAGCCCAGATTAACCGATAACCTTGGCTTTCCTCCAATAGCAACACCAGCCCCAGTGAGGCCGGAAGTGCGACAAAAAGGGTCATCAGCCTTCCCAGCAGTGCCACCTCCGACTTTAAATGAGGTTGTAACAGCAAAATCACCGCTGCTGCCACCAAAGGCCCTAAAAACAGGTTACTGGCTGCTGGCAACCAAAGGTAGGCAGCACATGCCGAAAGCCACCAGCACCACCAGACACTATGAAACAACACCTTTTCGCCGGTTCTCTGTCGTAAAAACTGGCCAAGATAAAGCGTCGCTAACAGAGCCGCACCAAACAGCCCGACGCGTAACGGCAAATCATGCGCTGGCCAGGCCACTACCGTTCCCCTGACCAGACCCAGCAACCAGAAATAGCCATAGGTAAAAGACAGTATTAAGGTCAATACGAATGGCTGGATCTCTATTGTCCCAAGCAGGTGCATGCGGGAGAAATTAACGCTCACCATAGCGATAACCATTAACACGCCGGCAAATAGCAATAAGGGCAAATTCCAGGACATGGGCCATTCCATCCACCAACCGTATAAAGCCCCATATACCCGGGTGCTGGGCACCCAGTTCTCAATGTCTTTGTTGGCCAGGTTTCTAATAAAAGGCCAGAGATTATCGCCATGATGTTGTAACGTTGACAAGTTCAGGTTCACCAGGCTGTCCAAGGGTGTGTGATAGTGATTTCGCTCACCAGCAAAAGCAAAATCCAGGCCGGGAACCTTGGCGCGCATAGACACAGAAAAATCAGTGTCATTCGGCATTCTCTTAAAAATTTCATCAATCAATGACATACCCGACGGTGAATTCGTCGATGAGCTGTAGGCTTTAAGCAGGTCAGAATTATCTCCATGAGAACGTATTATCTGACTGAGGCCTGAAGACCCGGACCCTTCAACATTAATCACTGCGGCAACCTGTTGACGTAAAGGATGCTGCTTGAAAAAGGCTTCTGCACCCAGTAATCCTGCCTCTTCAGCATCGGTAATAATCAACATGACCGGATACTGGCTCGAACCGGATGCTTTCAGCAATCTGGCCGCCTCGAGCACGGCAGCCAGACCTGCACCATCATCACCCGCACCCGGTGCCGGCGGCACGGAATCGTAATGAGCCATCAGGGCGACATAAGGTCCCATTCGCTGACCGGGCAAGATTGCTATGATATTTTCAACCCATGCGCATCGCGAACCCCAGTGGCTACAACCCCAGGTCTCCTGCACCGTAGCGGCAATCTGCTGTTCTTCTAACCAGGCTAAAATTTCTTCTTTTACCCTGACATTCGCTGAGCTGCCCACTGGGTGAGGGGTTTCATCGCCCAAAAGCCGAGCCAGCAAATCAAATGCCCGCTCCGCTGAGAACTCATTCTGGCTGGCTGGCGCTGATTGAGGCTCAGGGGGCCGGGTAGCATAATAATTCAAGATAAAACCCGCCACACTCACCAGCATAGCCAGTAACAACACGCTTCTTTGCATCATTTGGACTAGCCTCTCTGGTCTTTCCTGATGTCGGCCATCAACTCAAAGAGCGCCACTGTATCAGTACTGCCCTGTGCTCCTGAAAATTCGCGATAGAGGGTATCGACATTAATCGCGATACGCTCAGCATCGCCCCAGGTCTGAAAATCCGACAGGCTGATATCCAGAGCCGCTTCTCTGACCGACAGCCCGGCATCAAAGCGTTGTCGGCTTTCCGCCTCGACGTAGAGCAGATAATCCTGGACACGTCGAACGCCAGCAGCATCCGTGATCGGTCCATGGCCGGGTACAATCACATCAGCCTGCATGGCTATAATGCGATCACAGGCTGCAATCCAGTTTGCCACCGGTCCGGCCCACATCAGCGGCGTACCCTCGATAAATAGGATATCCCCTGTAAAAACCGTTTTATCTTCAGGCACGTAGACCAGGACATCTCCTCGAGTATGGGCGGGACCGACTTCAATGAGCTCAACATGCTTACCACCTACTTGCAGTTCCAGGTCGCCAGAAAAGGTTCTGGTTGGTAGCTTTTCAGCAATCTGGTGAAAATCAAATGCGCCAAAAATTTCTTTCAAATAGCGGCCGGTATCACCCAGTTGATCCGCCGAATCCATAAACCCCTGCATCATCTGTGGCGTAAAAGACTCCATTTCCCTGGCACTGGCCGCCGAGGCGATAACTTCCGCTGATGTGCACAAACCATTGCCGTGAGTATGGTCCCCATTCGCATGGGTATTCACCACCGTGTTGATGTCCCCTGCTGCTATTCCTGCTACATCTGACATTGCATCCAGCATCACCTGGGTCAGCTTTGCATCAAACAGGGTGTCCACCAGTAAGGACCGGTCACCATCGACAATAAGTCCGGCATTAGACCATCCCCAGCCACCATCAGGTTGTAGCCAGGCATAGAGGCCGTTGCCTGTTTCATGCAGACCTTGCTCAAATCGCCATGTTTTTTTCATCACCGACTCCTGCGATTTCATTCCTATAGAGAATAACGTATCCGGGGAGGCTGCGCATCCCGTGCCAACTGCCAACCGTGCCACGATTAAACAAGCCTGCTAATATTGGCAGCATCATCTAAAGGGCTGACACCATGACTACCATCACCTGTATTGAAGACCTGCACGCACTTTATCAACGCAGAGTACCCAGGATGTTCTATGACTATACCGAATCGGGCTCATGGTCAGAGAGTACCTTTCGGGATAACACCGATGCCTTTGATAAAATCAAATTCCGCCAGCGGGTTCTCGTTAACATGGAGAATCGAAGCCTGACCACCAGCCTGCTCGGACAGCAGGTCAGCATGCCAGTAGCTTTGGCTCCGGTGGGACTCACCGGGATGCAAGCGGCTGATGGAGAGATTAAGGCAGCCAGAGCCGCTGAACAATTTGGTGTGCCCTATACACTTTCCACCATGAGTATCTGTTCCATAGAAGAGGTTGCCAGAAATACCCAACAAGCCTTTTGGTTTCAACTTTATGTCATGCGGGATAGAGATTACATCAAGCGATTAATTAACAGAGCCAAAGCAGCAGACTGCAGCGCCCTGGTACTCACCGTAGATCTGCAAATCATTGGCCAAAGACACAAGGATATTAAAAACGGCCTGTCGACGCCGCCTAAGCCCACATTAGCAAATCTATTCAACATGGCCTGTAAACCGGCCTGGGCCATGGGGATGCTGAAGACACCCCGTCGAGATTTCGGCAATATCAGTGGCCATGTTGAAGGTGTTAACAGCAAAAGCTCACTGTCCCAATGGACCGCGGCTCAATTCGATCCCTCGCTGAGCTGGGATGACGTAAAATGGATTAAGGATCTCTGGCAGGGCAAATTAATCATCAAAGGCATCATCGACCCTGAAGATGCACAGATGGCCGTGCAGGCAGGTGCTGATGCGATTGTCGTTTCAAACCATGGCGGTCGTCAGCTTGATGGCGCACCGGCCAGCATTGATGCCCTACCCGCCATTGTCAGACAGGTAGGCAATCAACCCTGTGAAACCTGGATGGATGGTGGAATTCGCAGTGGCCAGCATATTTTCAAGGCACTGGCCCTGGGCGCTTCAGCCACGCTGATTGGCAGGTCTTATATCTACGGCCTGGGCGCCATGGGCGAATCCGGCGTCAGCAAAGCGCTCCAAATTCTTCGCAATGAGCTCGACCTCACTATGGCTTTTTGTGGCTTAAGGGATATCAAGCACGTTTCAGACAAGGTAATCTGGAGGCCTGAATAACCGGCTTAGTGTCGCCCAGCTGACTCTGGTCTCACCCGATAACAAAAGGATCCGCACAAATGGCAACATTCCCCTTACCTCATTTTTCTAACGACTTATCCGGGCAGGTCGCCTTCGTGACCGGAACCACATCCGGCCTGGGCAAACGCTTCGCTAAAGTTTTGGCCGCCTGCGGCGCTAAAGTCGCCTTGACGGGTCGGCGCGTTGAAAAACTCAATCAGCTTGCTGAGGAAATTTCAGCTGAGGGCGGTATCTGTACCCCAATCGCTGTGGATATGACGGATAGGGCCAGTATCCGGGCTGCGCTCTCGGAAGCAGAAGCAAGCTTGGGTATCGTAACCATACTGGTTAACAATGCGGGTATTCCCGATGCCCAACGCGCTGTCAAAATGTCAGACGAGTTAATCGATGCCGTCTTTGATACCAATCTGGTGGGGCCCTGGGTTCTATCCTGTGAAGTTGCCAAGCGACTGATCGAGCACCAATTACCCGGTAGGATTGTCAATATTGCTTCCATGGCTGCATTTAACACCACCGCACAATCTGCCGCAGCACTGTACGCAACAACCAAGTGTGGCATTGCCCGCATGACTGAAGCCCATGCAGTTGAATGGTCGCGATTCCCGATTAATGTCAACTGTATTGCACCCGGCGCATTTTCCAGTGAAATGATGGATGGTATGTTAGAGCGAATCGGTGATATCAGCGTGAACTTCCCAAGAAAACGCATCTGCGATCCTGCCCAAATGGATAGCACCCTCCTGTTCCTTGTTTCACCCGCCTCGGAATGTGTCACCGGCACGGTGATCAAGATCGATGATGGCCAGGGGAGCCGATAGCGTGAGTAACAGAAGCCGAACCCTCGGCATCATTATTTTAGTCTGGTTATTCAATCTAAGTATGGTCCAGGGCCATGAAAACACTCAGATCAAAGGCCACATTAGAAATATATCCCCTGAATATGGCAACCTAAACACTTCATTTACCCAGGCCGACCTCGATCAGCTAGCACTGGTGCACACTGATCGGTTTCTCATACAAACCGATAATCGACAAATTTCGGTCACCCTCGGTCAGCAATACGCTGATGTCGCCCGAGGACAGTGGATTGGCTTTATTGACTGGGAAGGCTTCCTAAGAATAGCCATCCATTTCGGCAACGCCGCAGATAAACTCGCTGTGCGGCAAGACAGTCAATTAGTATTGAGTAGGACCCGCAACTAGGAGATGACATGAAGGAACAACCGCTGCTCGTAGAAACCCAGGGTTACATACGCTACATCACGCTAAACCGACCTGATGTCATGAATGCGATTACGCCTGAAATGCTCACCGAGCTTAATTCTGCGCTAAAGGACGCCGATGATGCCACCGATGTCCGTGTCATTCTGCTCACAGGGGCAGGCCGGGCATTCTGTTCTGGCCTGGATCTCAAACAAGCCTCCACCGGTGAAGGTATCAGTGGCGCTTTCACTGGGAATAGAGGCGCCAGTCATTATTCAACCCGGGAAATCTGCACGGTGACACTTCAGCGTATGGACACGCCCGTCATCGCCGCCATCAATGGGCCCGCCGCAGGCTACGGCCTGGATCTAGCGCTGGGTTGCGACATGAGATTGATGTCCGACAAGGCGAAACTGTTACCTGGATTTGCAAAGATGGCCGTCATTCCTGAGAGTGGCGGAACCTGGTATCTGCCAAGGTTATTAGGCTGGGCTAAAGCTTGCGAGATTGCCATGCTGGGCGATCCTTTGGATGCCAGTAAAGCGCTGGAATACGGCCTTATTAACAAAGTGGTTAAGGACGAACACCTTATGGACGAGTGTCTCCAATGGGCCGAGAAGATATCGGCCAATGCCCCACTAGCGATTCAGGAAATGAAACGCCTATTCCGGCACGGCCTGACACAGGACTTCGAAAGCCACTCGCATCATGTGCTACTGAGCGTAGTCAATCTTTTTAAATCCAACGACTTCAGTGAGGCCCTCAATGCCTATAGCGAAAAAAGACCGGCGACCTTTAAAGGAAATTAGACATCTTATATTCTATATTTAATTATCATATTTCAATAATTTAAATAATAAACTTAATATTATATGTTAAGAGTAAAACCGCGTTCTATAACTTGACAGTCTAATCCACCTGTTGACAGGGGGTCGCAGTGGGTTTTATTCCCAGCGAGATTTACTAAGGCCACTAAACGGATAACAAAATGAAGAAAATCGTTATTATCGGCGCCGGCAGCTTGGTCTTTTCCAGCCGGTTAACGGCTGACCTGTTATCCTACCCTTTACTCGCAGACAGCCACTTTGCCCTGGTCGATATTGATCCGGAAAGACTGGATTATGCCGGCCAGATCCTGGCAAAAATGTGTCAACAGGGACCGTATCCTGAGGCCAGTTATTCGCTTCACGAAGACCGCTGTGAAGCACTTAAAGAGGCTGATTTCGTCATATCAAGCATCCTGGTTGGTGGCTACGAGGCGATTCAGTCGGAAATTGATATCCCGAAAAAGTACGGCGTATGCCAGGCCATTGGCGACACACTGACGCCAGGCGGTATTATGCGTTGCCTTAGAACACTACCCATTCAAACTGCCCTATGTGCAGATATAACCAGGATCTGCCCTGACGCCCTACTCCTGAACTATACTAACCCCATGTCAATGCTGTGCTGGGGTATGCTTGAAGCCTATCCTGAGACCAACCTGGTTGGCCTGTGCCACTCGGTTCAATCGACGACCGAACAATGGGCGCATAGGCTGGGTAAACCCATTGATTCGCTGCAATTTCGCTGCGCTGGGATTAATCATCAGGCGTGGATTACTGAATTCCAAGAAGGCTCTGTCGACTTGTTACCCACTATTCGCACCTTAGCTCAGGATCCGGAGATCTGGCAGCACGACACTTCCAGAATGGAATACATCAAACACTTTGGCTACCCAGTAACCGAGGCATCAGGACATAATTCCGAATACTCACCCTGGTTTCGTAAAAATGAAACCATGATTAACCGATACTGCCCTGGTGGCAGTTGGAATGGGGGGCCCGGTTTTATAAAAGAGCTCTACAACCGGCCTGACTGGCGCAAGTCCATGCAAAAGATGGCTGCCTGGGAAACACCCGTTTCCCTCGAAAGAAGTATTGAATACGGATCACAGATCATTCATGCCGTCTGCAGCGACCAAGCCGAGCTAATTTACGGTAATGTTCCTAATCAAGGTCTTATCGAAAATCTACCGAACGATGCCTGCGTTGAAGTCGCCTGCAAGGTCGATCAACACGGTATCCAGCCGAACCCATTCGGTGTGCTGCCTGAACACCTTGCCGCAATCAATTGCAACCAGATCAATGTCCAGAGACTGGCCGTTCTGGCTTCACAACACAGTGATCCAGAGATGGTTTTCCAGGCGATGTGCCTGGACCCTCTGACCGCCTCCATACTGACCTTAGATGAAATTCGCAGCATGACCGCAGAGCTGCTAGAAGCCCATCAGGACGTGCTGCCAGACGACTTCAGTGGCCAAAGATTAGCCCCTAAACCGCGAATGTATAGCGTTTAGATATCATCAAGCAGCCTTTGCTCACCGATAACCAGCTAATCCCCATTGGCGAACCCATGCTATTAGCGATACTATGCAGGCAGCTTCACACGAGATTGTTTTCAAATGGCCCCTCCCACAAAAAATTCAAGGTTCATAAGTATTCCTGGAAGCCTCAATTTCCGGGATTTTGGCGGCTATGAGACTCAAGATGGCAAACGCATTAAGCGTGGCCTCCTGTTCCGCAGTGGCATGCTTACCGATATTCCTGCATCAGCCACAGATGAATTCGCCTGCCTGGACATTGGTGTCATCTGCGATATGCGTGGCCTCGATGAAGTCGCTCTTTATCCCACCCCGGATAGTGCCGCATTTGACTGCCAGGTTCACATTCCGATTACGCCTGGAACCAGTCAGAGCTTGAAGACGAGCCTGGAGCAAATGCAGGATTCAGCGCCTGATCGCGTTCTGTTCATGCGTGAAATCACACGCGAAATTGCCAGGGAACATGTCGCAGCCTATGCCCTTGTACTGCGCGCGCTTTTAGAAACAGAGCAGGGCTTTCTCATTCACTGCATGGCCGGAAAAGATAGAACCGGTTTTGGCGCAGCGCTCATCAAACTGGCTCTAGGGGTCAGTATGCCCTTGATTGTGGAAGACTATCTACTCACCAATCAGTCCACCGACCTGCTTACTCGAACTCGTGACAGAATCAACCAACAGGGCCATCGCGTTGATGAAGGCACGCTCAAGATCATGACCGGAGTAGAACAGGCCTACCTGGAAGCCGCCATGGATGAAGTAGAACAGCATTTTGGCGGCCTCAATGGCTATCTGGAAGCCGCGGGAATCACGCAGAGAGATATCAAGGATCTTAAAGCCCGGTTACTAGAGCAATAAAAACCTAAATCGAGATAACAATCATCACCCCAGCGCGGTTCATGGCCGCTTGGGCGCTTTCACTGGTCAAGATTTTGTTAACATCTTCCTGGCCCAAAACCAAATCAGAAGGCAAGCCTTCATAAGTCGCGATTGCGCGAACAATCAAGGGTAACCGTGCGACTCGTGCATTTTTAATGGCATCACTGATATCCAGGTCATAGCTAACCCCTCTTTTGTTGGCGATATCGGCGTAGGAAGTCTGCTTATTAGGATAAATCACGCTGCCATCATCGCCCCGGATGGTCGGGATCGTTGCTAGCTCAAAGTTGTGTACCTGCGTTGCGTCGATAAGAAGCCCAGAGAATTCACCTGCTGCGTATTCATTTAGCGACTGTCGCAGGGAACCTGCTATATCCGTCGGATTTTGGAGGTCAATCCATTCAATAATTTTCTGTGCGGCCTGAGCATCGCTCTGACTCCCTAGAACGAACAACTCTTCTGCTGAGACGGGGGTAATAAAGTATTGCCCCAGTCCGCTGATGAAAGGGCTGAGCGTTTTAACCAGACTGGTTAGGTCTGTTTTGAGTTGAACTGGCTGGACCTGATAGACCAGATTCTCGCTTTCAGGATAAACTGCGTAGAGAAGCTCGCCCGCTATCGGCATCGCCATTGTGACGGTATAGATTTCATTCTGGTAGGACTCTTTAATGACGACCGCACCTCTTATCACCCCCTGGACTCGACTCGCAGTCACGCGGTTATCGAGAAGTCGATCGCCCACCTTAGTCATCGAGGTAAGCCTCACCCCCTTGGTTATTTCGAGGAGATTACGCTGACCATCAACGACTGCTGCGCGCATGGCCAGGAGCCGCTTCTGAGCAGAGGGTAAATCAGCACTCGCCGTACCGAAGCCTTGCGCCATAATTCGACCCTGGCTCCAGTTTATGGCCCCGGTAGAAAAGTCTTCAATAACTTCATCTGCCTTACTCGATAGCGAAATGATCGCTGAAAGTACCAGTATCCATCGCAACATGATTAACCCCTCTGGTTTATAACTGGACCAACGGGTCCATTTCTCTATACTTATGCCTTGCAGATGTCACCTTTTGCAAATAATACCGCGTTTCTTCATACGGTAACCGATCTATTAACTGTTTAAAAACGGCTTCAGGCGAGAGTTTATTAATTTCTGGCGCCGCAACTGCGACGCTTTTCGAATTAACAAAGGCCCTGGCAACATTCCCTGGCCCTGTGTTGTAAGCGGCAATAACACAGTACATCCGGCTAATGTCGTTGTTGATACTTCTGAGGTAACGCGTATTAAGCAAATTAAGGTAAGCCGCGCCTAACTCAACATTCTGATCCGGGTTGTAGAAGTAATCGGGCCCCAGCACCAGTTTCTCTCCATACAGATGCTGGTAGGCATCCACTCCGCCTGATGCCGGTACCAGCTGCATCAATCCGAAAGCCGGTATGTGGGATCGGGCCCTGGGATTAAAGTGACTCTCGGTCTCCATAATGGCATACAGTAAGCTGGGTGGTAAATTCTGGCGAGTCGCTTCTATCATAACTTTCGGACGATAACTGGCTGCAGCAGAGGACAAGTAGCCCTGCCGTAACGGGATGGTCACCATGAGTTTCTTGTGATCCTTATCGACTGCAACCACTGCCGCTGTCATTTCTGGTTTGCCTGACTGGTTTTTTGATTCAACCTGGACCTGGCTAGTCATTTCCGGTGCGGCGGCTGATCCTGGCTTGGATGAGTCCGGGATGGTTGCGTTTTTCAAGGTCTTGAGCACCACATCTGAGGTTGGCGTATCCAGCAATGCTGCCAGCACCGGTGTTCGAATTGAATCCAAGGTGCTATTTACCTTCGTAGCAGTATCCGCAACACTCTTTGTTGCAATTGCCTGCTGCTGCAGGTCCTGCTTGGCATATTGCCAGACCGTATCCTTTCTGGACAGATCAGCATCGGTATCGGCCGCCACCGCCTGAACGGCTGCCTCTATTTCACTTGCCGCATGATCTAAATCTGCATTCCCCGCGAAGATTCTTTCTATTTGTACAAAACCATTTTCATAATCAAATTTACGTCGCAACTTCCTGTTCTGCGAATAATCAACCCATGCAGATTTTCCAGGCAGGACTACCTGACCTTCACCCCATACTGCTTCTATCTCATGACTAAAACGCCGGGAAGCTGCCTTCAAGGCCGCATCAAGGGCCTGATAATCGGCTTCAAGATCATCATCGGTATTCTGAAACTGCGCTTCTAGCAAGGCATCCAACGCAGCGAAACTGTCTTCCTCTGCTGGACTGGCAAGGCTCCACCAGTACAAACCCAGCAAGCAAAAAAACCGACTCAGCTGGTGGGATCCCCGAGAGTGCAAAGATTAACTCCCGGCGACGACAAAGACGACTCTACCTTCAGCCAGGAAATCACCGCTGGCCAGGTTACGGCCGAAGATCATGACAGCATCTTGGTCACTGACAATCAATTGGGACTGTTCGCCTAAACCAGTCACATTTACCTCGAGCGGATGATTGCCTATGACGGCCTTCATCGAATTCGCGCCTTGAACGCTACTAGCCCAGTTAAGCCAATTAGTTCCCTTCACAACATGGCCCGGCCCATATAATTCTTTACCCTGTCGGGTCTGGATTCTGACATCCAACATGGGCGAAAAGGACACCTGGGAGGCATCAATAATTAATCCTGTAGACAGCGAGTCTTCGCTAACCTGGCCACCTTGAACCGAATCAGACGATGTGCTCGCTTCAGGGCTGTATCGAGACGACATGGGCGCACCTTCCAGGGAAGGCTGCAGGACGGCGGTAAGGGTTGGCTTGTCGGTACACTGATCTGCCGCACGGCTCATACAAACGGCCATTGTCACGTCTGCAACCCAGTTGCCATCTTCTTTCACCACATTTGATTGCATTTCGAATGCGCCCTGTAAAAGACCTTTAACCCGAGTACCAATAATATCGCTTTCCAGTGTCATATCCTTGACCGTAGTACCCGAGGTCACCCTCACCCCATTGATGGTTTCCAGCAGGTTACGCTGGGCATCAACTTTTGCTGCCCTTCTGGCCATAAACTGGGCCCGAGCACCTGGAAATTTGCTGGCTTCCACAAAACCGAAACCTTGTGCTGAAAGTAACGAATATTGATCGGCGTTGACCAAACCAGCCGCCAGCATCGTCGCCATTAATAGTATTATTTTCATTATCATGACTCCGTTTTCAAATGATTAGCGCTGCAATAGCTGTTTAAGATTGTGCAGGACCAGAATGGCTTCAGCGCCGCTTACCATTTGCTCTGGCCTAATAGCGCCACTATCACTGGCCTGCATAAGGCCGCGAGTAACTGCTGTCATAAACGCATTAAAACTTGTTGCACTCGAAGGTAAATCTGAGAAAGGCGATTCGGACCCGATGAAGCGGGTCCGACTAATCTGAAACTTCAGATACAACAGATCCTCAACCAGCATCGCCAAATCGCGACGATTCATCTCATTATCGGGTTTAAAGGAACCGTTACTGATCCGAAAGCTCCGTAAATTAAGTCGATGAGTCAGCAATATATCCTCAGCGAAAGCCGAATCTGCGTAGTCGGTTAAGCCCTGGTCAGAGGTCTCGCCAACGGTCTTACCAGATGGGCTTTTTACGAACTGGTCTATAGCCAAATCTGCGTTGAGAATTCGAGTGACTTCACCTCGAGTAATGGAATTTGCATACGCAAACGGGCTATTGGTGATAAGAATAGCCCGTTCCATTGTCTGTAACTGCTTTAATGCGGTTTCAGCCGCTTCGTTATTAAGCGCGTCCGCCCTCAGCGATAAACGCAGCAGTTCATTGGCCTCCTGGAAATTCCTGGCCTTGAGGTAGACATTGGCCATGGCCAGATGAACAGGCGCAAAATCGCTGCTTTCTTTTAATCTAATGGCTCGACGATAGTGCCTAAGCGCGGCTTTAAAATCGAGGTTCTGGTCTTCAAGACGGATGCCCAGAGTACGCAATTCCAGTTTGTCCTGACTTGCACGCGCGTACCGCAAACCTTGTTTAATCGTCTTGCTTGCTGCGCTAATATCCGCTCTAGTCAACTCCAGGCCAGCTAACCTAATATAAGCCGGGATATCCCTTTTGTCCTGTTCTATGAGGACAGCTAAGCGCTGTTCTTCTTCCGAAGACGCCATTACCAAGCCAACATTAACCAGGAAAAATAAAAGAACAACCAGGTTCCTAAGCTGCATGGGTTTTCCTTTTAAAAATAAATCCTATTATTAATCGACATCTTGTTAGGCGCTAATAACCTAATATCGCAATCCTATCATTCTTCGTTCTTCGTTTATCACTCATGTTTCATTTCTCAGCACTGTTAATATACACCATGAATACCAATTCTGCTTAGTCACCTCCGCTGCCTGATGATCTCATCTTGAATACCTCAGCGACCTAGCCGTCTATCGCTACCTTTGGCGATGCACTGCGTCATCAAGGCGACAACTGCCTGTACAACTTAGGACAAAAGCGTCCCCTGGCATTTTATTGCAGCGTTTGCCACAGCCAGGGCGTCAGGTACCAGGTCAGGTTCCATAGGATATGGATGAGCACACACATCGACAGGCTGCTAATACGGTCCCTGACCACGCCCAGGTAAATAGAGGGTAAAACGACCAACATGGCCGTGAGACCATCTCGAGTCAGCCAATGCATCAACACAAATAACAGGCTAGTCAGCAGGTTGGCCGCAGTGATGCCGACCCATCCCCCCCTAGCCCAAACCCAATTCCGGAAGTATCCCTGTATCAGACCCCTGAATACTAATTCCTCTAGGACCGGTACAAGCACACAGAGCATTAAAACCAACCGCCACTGCAAAGGACTCAGATTAGAAACCACAGCACTATCTGCGCCAAAAAATGGTAAGGCCATTGAAACAAAAAGGGCGCCAATCATGGCGCCCCCTAGGAGTAACCTGGCCTCGTTCGAGGCCAGAATAGTTTTAGTCAACACGCGTTAGCAGTGCCCGGAACCGACGCCTGGACATACCCAACAGTGCCAGTAACGCCAGCAGCACCAGGCCGTAGTCACCCGGCCCTTCGGCGACAGAACAACCACCCACTTTACGTCTGTTCTGAAAGCCCTCTGGATTAACATCGACGATCAGGACAGGGGCAGCAACCGCGATACCACTGGGATCATCGATACCACCGTTGATCTCGCCATCAGCATCATTGGGGCCGCCGTCTTGTATGGTCAACTGCAGACACATGTCGCCGGCTATCAGGCCATCGACATAGGCGTCATCACCAGCACCCGGGCAGGCATTGTCTGCACCTAACGCTGATTTCACGGCGTTATTCTCGTCAATCACGAAGTCTCGCCAGCCTTCTGCTTCGGTATAGACCCGGTAAACAGCATCCTCCGGAATCGGACTGGTCTGCGGAAAGACGATATTGACCGACATACCCGGTACCGGTAGATCAACCACTTCAAAGTCATACAGTCCACCTGGATAATCAAAGTCTTCATCGGTACCGTTGTCCGGTGCATCACCGCCGTCTTCGCCCGAGGCTGCCACTGTTTCTTCGGTGATTGCAACACCGGCAACCCCGCTAGCCTGAGCTGCATCTCCGGTCGTCAGCGTGACGCCCTCATCCGCCGTTACTTCAGCATCACTTGTATCCGCATCAACCGCCAGCACATTGGCCTCATCAGACGTGTCCTTGCTATCCGGTATGCCATCTTCATCGCTGTCGGTCTCAACCGCAGCGGCTGAAACCCGAACGGTAACTGATACGGTGAAGGTCTCATCGGCAATACCACTGTCAGTGACACTGGCGATGACCTCATATCCGGCTTCTTCAAGCCCGGCAGGGTCGAAAGAGAAGTCCATGGCATCGGTGGTATCAGAAGCCAGAGCCGGATCAGAAC
>CAZGCW010000022.1:0-28016 GCA_964524295.1 uncultured Pseudomonadales bacterium | reverse complement strand
TCAAAACTCTGTTCGGGCGGCGCAGCAAACATCATTGCCATCCGCACCGCATCGGCCCCAAAGCGTTCCAGTAAAATTTTCGGATCGCCAGCATCTCCAGACGACTTAGACATCTTACTTCCATCCTTGAGGACCATACCCAGTGCCAGCAGTTTTTCAAAGGGCTCATTGGTATCCAGCATGCCCTCATCACGCATGACCTTGTGAAAGAAGCGCGCATACAAAAGATGCAAAATGGCATGCTCTTCGCCACCAACATAGTGATCTACCTGTCGCCAGTACTTTGCCCTGTCATCGACCATGGACGTATCCGAATCGCTTGACATAAACCTGGCGTGATACCAGGAGGACTCCATAAACGTGTCGAAGGTGTCCGTTTCCCGAAGAGCTTGAACACCACATTGAGGGCACGCCACCTGATACCAATCGGGCATTTTCTTGATCGGTGAGCCCACGCCTTCAAAAACAATATCCGTAGGCAATTCAACGGGTAATTGATCCTCTGGCACAGGCACGGCACCACACTGTTCACAATGAATAATGGGAATAGGGCAGCCCCAGTATCGCTGCCTTGAAACGCCCCAGTCACGCAACCTGAAATTAACCTGTTTTGTACCCAACTGCTTTTCTTCCAAAGCAGCAGCAATAGCAGAAAAAGCCTCACTGAACTCCAGGCCATCGAATGCCCCTGAGTTAATCAGCCGGCCTTTTTCAGTGTAGGCTGCGCTGTTCAAATCGGCCTGTTCACCGCTGACTGCTTCTATCACCTGCTGAATCGGCAATCCGTAATGTTTGGCAAATTCCCAGTCGCGCTGATCGTGCGCCGGTACCGACATCACTGCGCCGGACCCATACTCCATTAATACAAAATTTGCCACCCAAATGGGTATCAGTTCTCCGGTCAGGGGATGCCTGGCGAAGGAGCCTGTATTCATGCCTTTCTTTTCCAGTTTGGCCATATCGGCCTCTGCCACCTTGACTCGATTACATTCTTCCAAAAAGGCCTGCAGGTCCGGCTGCTTCTGGGAGGCCTGCCTGGCAAGGGGATGTTGGGCTGCAACAGCCAGATAAGTCACCCCCAGCAAGGTATCCGGGCGAGTCGTATAGACTGAAACCGAACCACCCCTATCTAAGGGAAACTGTATATCTACCCCTTCAGATCGGCCTATCCAATTCCTTTGCATGGTCTTTATTTTTTCGGGCCATCCGGGTAGATGATCTAATTCAGTCAGCAGTTCTTCAGCATAATCCGTTATTTTTACAAACCATTGGGAAAGTTCACGCCGCTCGACCACCGCGCCCGATCGCCAGCCCTTGCCATCGACAACTTGCTCATTTGCAAGCACGGTCTGGTCCACCGGATCCCAATTGACCCAGGCCGCTTTCTTATAAACCAGGCCTTTCGCAAACATTTTTGTAAAAAACCATTGTTCCCAGCGATAATATTCTGGACTACAGGTTGCAAATTCTCGAGACCAGTCGTAAGACAGTCCCAGACTCTGCATCTGTCGCTTCATCTGAGCGATATTTTGCAGGGTCCATTCGGCTGGGGCCACTTTATGCTTAATGGCCGCATTCTCTGCAGGCAAACCAAAAGCATCCCAACCCATGGGCTGCAATACCTGCTTACCATTCAATCGCTGAAATCGACCGATCACATCTCCCAGCGTATAGGTTCTCACATGGCCCATATGTAACTGGCCGCTAGGATAGGGAAACATGGCCAGGCAATAAAACTTCGGTTTCTCGGATGTCTCATCGACAACAAATGCAGCTGTTTCCTGCCAGGTCTTCTGCACCTGGTGCTCAAGCTCGCCTTGAGAATAGGGGGGTATCTGGTTTTCGTGTTGCATGCGGGCCCTGGCGTTTCAGCAAACCTATATTATACCTGAACCCTTATGACAGGAGCTATCGCTTCTACTGATACTGACGTTTTGAAGCCAAGCCCAAACCGCCCAGCAGCAAACCCAGTCCGATTAGAAATGGATTCTGGCCAAATCGGTGGTAAGGCGTCAGTCCCTGCATAATTGGCACCTCGGCTGACAAGACACCGGCAGTATCCCGCTGCAGTTCATGAACAAGCTTACCCTTGTGATCAACTAATGCGGTTATACCGTTATTAGTGGCTCTCAGCAGGTATCGACCGTTTTCCAGCGCTCTCATGCTGGCGATCTGCATATGCTGGTCCGGGCCATATGAACGACCAAACCAGGTATCGTTACTGATTGTCACTATCAGTCCTGGGTCACGAGCATTACCGCGAACCAATTCAGGATAAACGACCTCATAACATATTGACACGGATAAGCTGATGTCTCCCGCCCTCAGCGGCTTTTGTCCGGAACTGCCAGCAACATTGCGCGACATGGGTAAATCAAAAAATGTGATAAGCCCACGGAGATAATTCTCATAAGGGACATACTCACCAAAAGGGACCAACCTCTGCTTAACGTACTGACCCGGCGACTCGCCAATGACTACTGCGCTATTTAAGAACCTGCCCTGCTCATTTCGATCTGGAATCCCGATGAGTAGTGTGGTCTTCTGAGTCTCACTCAATCGCCTGAACGGTGCCAGCAGTTGGTTTGCTTCACTATGCAGTACAGTAATGGCCGCTTCAGGCCAAACCACCAGGTCAACCCCCCAGACAGCTTCTGTCAGCCCAGCGTAACGATGGATAATTGGCATCACCATCTTTCTCTGCCATTTGCTGTGCTGATCGATATTTCCCTGCACCGCAGCCACCTGAATGCGCTGGCCCGGTGTTACAAATTCCAGTTTTGCTGCCGCCAGACTGACCAAAAACAGAGTTAAACTCACTACCGCATACTGTTTCTGTCGCTTTACCAGCAGGCAATAAAGGGAAGTTGCAAGCAGGCAGGCTACCAGACTGACGGCTAACACGCCGGCTAGAGGCGCAAACGATGCCAGCGGGCTATGAAGATGGCTATAACCGAGATAAAACCACGGGAATCCAGTCAAAAACCAACCCCGAAACCACTCTCCCAGCACCCAGATTATCGAAAAACCCAACACCATGCCATATCGCCACTGTCGAATAAAACGCGCGTATAGCCACGCCTGCGGTATAAAAGTAAGAGACCAGAAAAGGACAAACAGCAAAACCAGAATAACGGCTAAGGCAGGCGAGGCGCCACCATAGGTATTAATACTGACATAGAGCCAGGATATGCCAACAGAGAACAGACCTAGCGCAAAGACGTAATGGCAGACTACCACCTGCTTTATACTACCCTTGTCAATCGCCAGCAGAAGCAGCACTATGGCGCCAATACTAAGCGGCCACCCGTCAAAAGGCGAAAAACTGAATGCCATTAAAATCCCGGCAACCAAGGCCAAAGCGAACTTGGACCAGGCTCTAGTTACCTGCATTGATAGCTTCATGTCACTGGTTAGTCCTGGCTACGACGGGCAACCTGTAACAGGTGAATCCTGCGGTTATCTGCATTCAACACTCTGAAATCAAATCCATCCATGACGAAATTTTCGTGCCTGGACGGTAAACGTCCAAGCCTGTTTATCATCAGACCGCCTATGGTATCGAATTCACCGCCACTAAAATTACTACCAAAAAAATGATTAAAGTCATCGATTTCTGTCAATGCTTTGACGGTATAAGTACCATCAGAGTGCTGCTTGATAAAGTCATCTTCATCATAATCAAACTCATCGGTTATATCGCCGACGATTTGCTCGAGCACATCCTCAATGGTGATAATACCGCTCATACCACCATATTCGTCATAAACTACGGCAAGGTGATTCCTATTGGAACGAAATTCCTTTAATAACACATCCAGGCGTTTACTCTCTGGGATTCCCGAACTCGGTCTAAGCAAATTACGCAGGCTGAACTTCTCTGAACTGTCTGGATGGGCAAGAAACAACAAATCCTTTGCAAGCAGGATACCCAGAACTTCGTCTCCACTATCTCCTACCACTGGAAATCGGGAGTGACCGGATTCAATAACCTGAGATAGAATTTCGCTGGCGGTTTGATCTCCACGCAAAAAAACCACCTGGGACCGAGGCACCATGATTTCACGGGCCTTCATGTCAGCCACCGTCAGCGCGCCTTCAATAATACTCAAGGCTTCTGCATCAAGCAGGTCGCGCTCTTTTGAAGCCCGCAACAGCTCCAGTAATTCAGACCTGGAACTTGGCTCTCCGGTCAAGGCAAGAGAAAGCCTTTCCAACCAGCTCCGGCTAGTATCACTAGTCGAGTCACCTTCGCTCATAATGATTCCTCGCGGTAAGGATTCTTAATACCCAGTTCACCAAGCAGCATCACTTCCAGCAATTCCATTTCCTTTGCCTCATCTTCGACCACATGATCAAAGCCTTTCAGATGCAGTATTCCATGAATTACCAGATGAGCATAATGCTGTAATAACTCTTTTTCCTGCGTATTTGCTTCATCGGCTAATACCGTGGGGCATATAACGACATCACCCAATAAAATTCGACCGGCTTCATCGGTCGAATCCTCTGGGAAAGCCAACACATTAGTCAACTTGTCCTGTTGACGAAAACGCAAATTCAGATCTTGCATTTCCTGCTTTTCCACAAAGCGTATACAACATTCACATGCTGGCTGATTAAGGCGCGCCAGGCTCGACACAATCCAGTCGCTTGCGGACCTTGGATCAAAAAGGTCCCGACAAAGCTCTTCCTGTTGCATCTCGATGAGATATTTATCCATGTTCTGGTGATCAGAGGTTATCCGGATCGCTGGCGGAGGGTTTGCTTTCTTCATGCTGGTCGTATGCCTCTACAATCCTTTGCACCAGCGGATGCCTAACGACATCTTTTGCGGAAAACTTAGTAAAAGATAGGCCTTTAACCTGACCCAGTACTTCGATGACATGCTTCAAACCACTCTTGGTACGAGAGGGCAGATCAACCTGAGTGATATCACCGGTGATAACCACTGTCGATCCAAATCCAATTCGGGTGAGAAACATTTTCATCTGCTCTATGGTTGTATTCTGACTTTCATCAAGAATGACAAAAGCATCATTTAGGGTCCGGCCGCGCATATAGGCCAGCGGCGCAATTTCAATGAAGCCCTTTTCAATTAGTTTTTCAACTCGTTCAAAACCAAATAGCTCATAAAGCGCATCATAAAGGGGCCTCAGGTAGGGATCTATTTTCTGGCTTAAATCACCGGGCAAAAAGCCAAGCTTTTCGCCGGCCTCGACAGCCGGTCGCACCAATAAAATTCTCCCCACCCGTTCCTGTTCAAATGCTTCCACAGCGCAGGCGACGGCCAGGAAGGTTTTGCCAGTACCAGCCGGACCAATCCCAAAACTGATATCATGATTGCGCATTGCCCGCACATAAATAACTTGATTACGTCCTCTAGGCCTTACGTTTTTTCGCTTGGTCTTAATAACATCGTTGGGTTCATCGGCTTGTATGGAGATAGATTCGACGCCAGACTCCTGCAAAAACAAATGTACGGTATCCGCCGTCATCTGAGTTCCACCGCAAACCTCCCGGTAAAGGTGCGTCAGCAACTCCCCAACTGAGCAGACAGTATCTTTCTCCCCATAGATTTCAAACTCATTGCCTCGATTACGAATGACTACGCCGAGACGTTTTTCAATCTGTCGCAAATGGGCATCAAAGGGACCACACAAATCTATCAACTGGCGGCTATCATTGGGTTCGAGCGTCAAATAGTGTGGCGATATTTCCAGATTCATAAATACTGTTACGATCCAAAGATTAAAGTGGCAGGGACTTCAAGAATAAACAGATCACCGGTTCACACCAGTTTACCCCTGAGCGAATTTGGCAATGCTTCTATAATTTCAACGTCCACAAATGTACCTATATGAGCGGATTCCAGATCCGAAAAATTGACTACCCGATTATTCTCAGTTCTCCCCTGCAATTGTCCTGGATCCCTTCGTGAGACCCCCGACACGAGTATCCTTTGCCTAGAGCCTACCATAGCTTCACTAATACGCGTTGCCTGCTGGCTGATTCTGCCCTGTAATATTGCTAATCGCTTTTTCTTTACTTCCATCGGCGTCTCGTCTTCAAGGTCCGCCGCAGGCGTACCCGGTCGAGCGCTATAAATAAAACTAAACGAATGATCAAACCCAATTTCGTCTATCAATTGCATTGTCTCTGAAAAATCATCATCCGTCTCCCCTGGGAAACCGATAATAAAATCGGAGGAAAGACTCAGGTGCGGCCTCAATGCCCTGAGTCGCCTGATCTTCGACTTATACTCAAGGATTGTGTGGCCTCGCTTCATCTTCGCAAGCACCCTGTCTGATCCACTTTGTACCGGTAAATGCAGATGATTTACTAACTCGGGTACTTCTCCGTACAAATCAATCAAATTGTTCGAAAACTCCACGGGATGCGAGGTGGTATATCTAACACGGTCTATGCCTTCGATATTAACCAGCACACTAATCAGGTAAGCGAGATCAGCCGTTTCGCCTGAATCCAGATCGCTGCGATAGGCATTCACATTCTGACCCAGCAAATTAACTTCTCTAACACCTTTAGCCGCCAATTGAAGAATTTCTTTTAGAACATCCGCCAATGGCCTGCTGACTTCTTCACCCCGTGTGTAGGGAACCACGCAGAAAGTGCAGTACTTACTACAACCCTCCATTATCGATACAAACGCAGATGGTCCATTAACCGATGGCTCGGGTAATGAGTCAAACTTCTCAATGGCCGGGAAACTGATATCAATCAGACTAGCACCCGCATCATTGTGCTCTTCCAGCATAGCGGGTAACCGGTGCAACGTCTGCGGACCAAAAATCACATCAACATAGGGCGCCCGCCGATGAATAGCCTTACCTTCCTGACTGGCAACGCACCCGCCTACCCCTATCCTCAGATTGGGGTTGAGCTCTTTCAACTTACGCCAGCGACCCAACTGGTGAAAAACTTTTTCCTGAGCTTTTTCTCGAATGGAACACGTGTTCAATAGCAGTAAATCTGCCTGATTTTCGTCTTGGGTGAGTTTATAACCCTGTGCCTTTTCGAGCAGGTCGGCGATTTTTGATGAATCATATTCATTCATCTGACAACCGTGTGTTTTTATAAATACCTTGGGCACAGACTCACAACTGATATTTTCGAAATAGGGATCACTATTATATTCTGGACCAGAGAATTCAGCTAGAGATTTTCTACCTAAGGATAGGGGCCAGGTCTATTTTACTGACAGACATCAGCAATGAAATTCTCTGCCAGGGCAATCGCATACCAGCCTTGAATTCCGTATAATCAGCCCTGATATTGCCTTCACAGGGGTAAGAACCCTTGCTTTTATCGATATTTGGCGCACCCGCGTCCTAAATTGAGCACACGATATGTCAAAAACGCCGATGTACAAAGTAATTTTCTTCAATCAGGGGCAGATTTTCGAAGTTTATGCCCGCCAGATCTACCAGTCAGATCTATATGGTTTTATTGAGATCGAAGAGCTGGTTTTTGGTGAGCGAACTCAATTACTGGTTGACCCGAGTGAAGAAAAACTTAAATCTGAATTCGAAGGCGTGACTCGTAGCTATCTGCCTTTACATTCGGTGGTTCGTATCGATGAAGTCACTAAAGAAGGGGTGGGTAAAATAACTGAAGCCAAAGGAAATGTGTCTCCTTTTCCAATGTCCGCCTTTACTCCCAAAGGTGGCAAAGATTAGTCGCTTATAGAGGCGCAACTGCGTGCATCCGGGAATTCACGGTCAACTGCGACCAGAAAAAATAGCCTTTAAACTGGCAGGCACCGGCGAATCGATTACCTTTGGTGAACTTGACCGGCTTTCGAATCAAACCGCACACCTATTTAGAAACCTGCAACTTCAGGTCTGTGATGGCATTGCCATCCTGCTTGATAATGATCTGCACTACATGACTGTCTGCTGGGCTGCACAACGCTCAGGTCTTTACTTTACGCCAATCAGCACCCTGTTTAAGAACCAGGAGATTAACTACATTTTAGATAACTCCGATGCGAAGCTGCTGGTTACCAAACAAAGCATGCTGGACGCGATGCAATTAGAAATACCCGGGCACATCAAAATAATCACCCTGGACCGGGGTCCTCATCTGCACTGGGCAATGCAAATAGAAAACCTACCCGCAGACCCGGTGGAAGATGAGATTGAAGGTTCGGAAATGATCTACTCCTCTGGCACGACTGGGAACCCGAAAGGCGTACGCTTCGAACTGCCGATGAACCCCGTAGGGACAGTCTCTGCACTCATTGCAAAAAGAATTCAGCTATACGAGATAAACGACACCGTTCGCTATCTATCGACTGCGCCGCTTTATCACTCTGCACCACTTCGCTATAACCTGATGATCTCGAGACTGGGTGGCACTTCGATTATTATGGAAAAATTCTCTGCTGAAAATGCCTTAAAACTCATCAAGGAAGAAAAAATCACCCATAGCCAATGGGTACCGACCATGTTCGTCAGGCTCCTGGACCTTCCTGCAGCGATTCGAACCCCCTTCAAATCCGAAAGTTTACAGTTTGCCATCCACGCTGCAGCGCCTTGCCCCATCCACATTAAAGAAAAAATGATTAACTGGTGGGGCCCGATCCTGTATGAATACTACTCTGGCACCGAAGCCAATGGTTCGACCGCCATCAACTCTACTGAATGGCTTAGCCATAAAGGCAGTGTCGGCCGACCTATTCATGGAGAATTACGCATCCTAGATGATGAGGGTGCGATTCTCCCCGCTGGACAGACGGGCCTAGTCTATTTTGCCAATGGCACGGATTTCCACTATTACAAAGATCCGGAAAAAACCATCGCAGCAAAAAATAAACACGGCTGGTCGACCCTGGGTGATATTGGTTACCTAGATACTGATGGCTACCTTTACCTGAAAGATCGAAAGTCATTTATGATTATATCCGGGGGTGTCAATATCTATCCTCAGGAAATTGAGGACCTGCTGATCAATCACGCCCAGGTCATGGATGTGGCTGTATTCGGCATTCCCAACGTCGAATATGGCGAAGAGGTCACAGCAGTCGTGCAACCAGCACGGCCAAATTACCACCCCAGGGAACTAGAAGAAGAACTGATTACTTACTGCAGAGCGAATCTTTCCCACGTCAAATGTCCCAAGTCAATCACCTTCATGGAAGACTTACCCCGCCATCCAAACGGCAAACTCTATAAGGCAGAACTCAGAAACCCTTACTGGAGAAACCAAACCTCACACATTATCTAAAGCCACTTCTCAACCCGAGTAACTGGCGCCAACCGCATCAAAGCTTGAAGACTCTGATCGCTTCCAGCAAACCTGAAATCTGACCAGATTTCCGCTAGCGGCACCATGACAAACTGGCGTTGATGCGCTCTGGGATGAGGTATTTGTAATGCATTACTGTCCAGCCGGAGATTTCCATAAGCAATGATATCAAGGTCCAGGACCCTGGCTTCATTGCGGCCATGCTGGGCAGGACGACCCGCATTTTCTTCCATGGCTTGCAAGGCAGCCAACAATTCCATGGGTTCACTACTCGTTTTGAAGGTCACCACTGCATTAGCAAAATCCTCAGACGAATCCTGCATGCTTATTGGCGCGGTCCTGTAAATAGAAGATGCTCGAAACGCGGTGTGATAGTGAAACTTGAGTTCATTCATCGCAGCAAGAACCTGACCCGCAGGGTCAAGCAGGTTACTCCCCAGCGCTACCACGACAGAAATTCCAGTTTCGTCTTTTAGTTTGTCATCGAGCATAGTAAATCACTGGCGAAACGTGCTAGTTTTGCACACTATTAAACCTGAATTATACCCTGTCGGAGACAATGACAATGAAAGCAGCTGTATTAAGAGAAGCAAACAAACCTCTGGAAATTGAAGAAGTCCAGGTTTCCAAACCGGGCCCCAGAGAAGTCCTCGTTAGACCTATCGCTGCGGGCGTATGCCACAGCGATCTACACTTTCTAGATGGGTCTTATCCCTACCCAATGCCAACGATATTGGGCCACGAAAGTGCTGGTGTTGTTGAAGCCGTTGGCAGTGATGTTACCTATGTAAAAAAAGGCGATCACGTTATCACTTGCCTTTCTGCTTTTTGTGGCCATTGCAACAAATGCCTGACCGGTCACTTATCTCTGTGTGCAAGCCCTGAAGTATCTCGGGAAGCCACCGAAGAAAGCAGACTGAGTATCCAGGGAGAAACCGTACACCAGTTTCTGAACCTGTCTTCTTTTGCAGAACTGATGCTGATTCATGAGCATGCCCTGGTTAAGATCAGGGAAGACATGCCTATGGACCGGGCTGCACTAATCGGTTGCTCTACCACAACAGGCGTAGGCGCCGTGTTCCATACCGCTGCGGTCGAGCCAGGCTCGAAAGTCGCGGTTATCGGTTGCGGTGGAGTCGGCCTGGCGGCCATTAATGGGGCCGCTATTGCCGGGGCAGGACAAATCATTGCAGTTGATATGGTGGATTCCAAACTGGAACTAGCAAAAGCCGTTGGCGCAACCCATACCATTAATGCCAGTTCAGGCAATGCGGTTGGCGAGGTTGTGGAAATGACTCAGGGTGGGTGCGATTACACCTTTGAGGCCATCGGCTTGAAAGCAACGGCCGAACAGGCGTTTCAAATGCTTTGCAGCGGTGGAACAGCGACCGTGATCGGCATGATTCCGGTGGGTACGATGGTCGAGCTTCACGGTGTCGATTTCCTGGCGGAAAAAAAGATTCAAGGATCTAATATGGGCTCGAATCGATTCCGTATTGATATGCCAAGATTCGTAGACTTTTACCTGTCTGGCAAACTCCACCTGGACGAGATGATATCCAAGCACATCAAGCTCGCGGATATTAACCACGCCCTTGATGCCCTAAAAACGGGCCAGGAAGCCCGGCATGTAATCATGTTTGACTAATCAGAGTATGACCCATGGCCCTTATAACAATAGAATCAGAAATTACCGGTAACGTCTGGAAAATCGAAGCTGCAGCAGGAACTGCAACAGAGGAAGACGATGTCATCCTCATTTTAGAATCGATGAAAATGGAAATCCCGGTTGAGTCTCCTGAAAAAGGGACTATCCAGGAAATTCTGGTTAACGAAGGTGATCAGGTACAAGAAGGTCAGGGACTCGTTATACTCAACACCGATAACTGACCCGCTCAATTAGGCGCCAATGCATTAACTCAATTACCCGAATAGCGAGCTTTTCGACCTTCAAAAAATGCGTTCACTCCCTCGCGCCGGTCTTCACTGCCCGCCGTTAGTAAATTCTGGTCCGCATCCATGTGCATCACCGCATTGTCGAGCGCACCACAATACTGATTAATGCTCTGCTTGATCATCTGTACTGCCACGGGGGGCTGGCCAGCGTAACGTTCCGCCATGGCAGTCGCAGCTGCATCCAGGTCAGCGTTGGCCACCAGTTCATCAAGAAAACCCCAGTCGTATAACGTTGGCGCAGGTATTTTTTCACCGAGCATAATCATTCGTTTGGCGCGGGTGCTACCGACCAGTTGCACGCACAGGGGCACGGCATGCCACATCAGATTCATACCCAGATTAACTTCCGGATAACCACAGTAGCAATCATCTGCTCCAACCCTGAAATCACAAGCCGTTGGTATACACGCACCCCCGCCCAGGGCCGCGCCATGAATTGCCGCAATGGTAACCTGGGGTATTTGCTGTATCGCCTTGAGCATTCGCGAACCGAGCGCAGCATCTCTTCTTTGCTGTACAAGCGGTCTCTTCGGGTCAGATACCTGTTTGAGATCAGCGCCAGCACTGAAATGCCGTCCGGCGCCTTTGAAAATAACAACCAGGGCGTCGTCATCAATAAAGGATCTTGCACAGATCTCAATTTCACTCATGATTTCCCTGTTCAAGGCATTGAGCGCCTCGGGTCGATTCAAGGTAACCGTTACAACAGGCCCATTACGTTCCATGTTAAGAAATTGATACATTTTAAATCCCTATTGATGCACTCATTCATCCTGTTTCTGAAGAAAATCTTCGGCGGTTTTGACAAACTCATCATAGCGCGTCGATTCAACTTTGTAGTCCCATTTAGCTTCATCTGGTAAACCCGCCTTGTCTTCGACCCTCAACCAGGTTTGTTCTTGCAGATCGGCTACCAGGATGGTCACCATCCTTTCTTCCTTGAGTTCAAATTTAACTGAGTGACTCTCTTGCCATCGATCAGGGTCGTGCAAAGCCACATCAACGAGACGCAGATTGGTTAAGGCGCGCCCTATCGAGTTGACAATGGTTGAATACTTGAGTGGTCGTCCTTCATAGCCGCCCGCCAGTTGCCAGTTCTCATCCCCTTCCCCTTGAACCGCGCGCAAGGTGCGCACGCCCTGATCGTTAAAAAACTCCGCGCTCAAAATTTCACTTGCATCGACATCAATAATGACCGAATCCAACCATGACTGCACTTCTCTGGCTGGATTCAGTATTACATCCGTCAACCAAACCTGATCTTCGGATTCACGGCGAACAAAACTTGCCTCTCGTAAATCAGATTGGTTACCGACCAAAACTGAAAAATTATAGTCTCCGCTAATACCGCTAACCCTTCTAGCCTGGCTACCCTGGGAGGCCAGACCCGCCAATCCCAACACGCTGTGATTGCCTGGTTTAGCGGTTTTTCTTTCCACCAACTTCGCTTTAACCAATGCCTCCACAAGCGCATTGATCTTTGAAAAGTCAGCCTGGTAATGGTCCCTCTCTACAACAACCCAGCCGTTTTTTCCACGCACCAGGCTCACCTTGCCTGTCTGCGACAAGACCTCTATGGAACTAAGGTCACCAAGATGGCTGGCTAACTCCGGGAACAACTTCGCTTCCTGCTGATGAGACCCAGTCAGTCCCTGTTCCTGCCATACAGCAGCCAGCATAACCCCTAATATGATGAAGACAACCCATGACCAACGAAATGTCATACGTTCACCTCCTTGGCTCTGTTTCTAAGGACATTGATGGCAAGCAAAAGCAAGGTCAACAAGATCGGCACTAAAGCAATATTAAGGAACTTCAGAGTCGAACCCAATTGTTCTATATCCATGTCCAACTGGTGCCGGACATCACGGAGCTCTTTACGAATGAGCAATTTCTCTCCCTGAAACTGCAGCAAGGCACTTTCTTCCTCCGGCGACAAATTCAAACTCATATCCTGTACTTTGGATGATTGTAATTCGCTCAGTTTCCTTTCAGTTTCAGTCAGGCGAAGTTGCAGTGCCTCCGCACTCTCAAGGTATTTCGCTTCTGCCTGCCTGCGCAACCCCTGCACCGCTTCGAACGGCCGAGTGAACCGGCCACGACTGCGAACGCTGATTAAAGCGGTACTGCCTCCCAGGTTATCAACCGCATTGACCAGGAAATCACCATTATCTGCCCAGGGTGTGGCAATTTCCTGTCCAAAAAAGTTTTGCAATTGCACCCACAGGCGGTCAGAAAGAACATCTGTATCAGCGACTAAAATTAAATTCAGGTCATCTGTCTGATTAGGGGACAATTCCACATCAGTGTGTACATCACCGTCGTTCGTCTCCACAGAAAATACTGAACGGGCAGGGCCACTGAGACGAACCGCAAGCGGATAGGCCTCACCGGTAATTTTCAGGCTCTTTTGTAAATCAGATGGATCCCTGAGAAATTGAAACTGTACCGTATCCAAAGGACCCGAATACTCGCTGGATAAAATCAACGGCGTCACGACAACGTCCTTAGTATCATCAATATCAAGAATACCGGCCGTAGAAAAATTCAGGCTCTCCAAACCCGAGGTAATAATATCATCGGTTCGTAATGCGTCCGGACCCAAACCGAGGATTGCCAGGTGCCGCACAGGCATCCCACTTGCACTACTGACGGTTAACGCGTTTTGCGAGTCCCCCAATACAACTGAGGGCCGCAGACTGACACCCCAGGACGCGGTCAACCAGTTTAAATCAGAGGATTGCCCCTGAGGCAGAGCTGGCATCATTGGGTTGGCTTGAGCAGGTCGATCCAATTCCGACATCGGATCAACAAAAGCTAATAGCTTTCCGCCCTTCATCAGATATTGATCTATGTCCCGTTGTAAGGTTTCAGCCAGACTCTTCGGATGCATCAGAATCAGCATATCCAGGTCTTCCTGCAACGTTTCTGCCGTTGGCTCAATTTCAACCACTTCAAAAAAAGAATCCAGTTGGCTGATAGCAACCCAACCTGGCGTCGTCTGAAAAGTGTTTGGGTCAACACTGCTACGTACCGGCAAGGACGATAGCAAACCGACTCTGGGTTTTCCCGTTGTGTTCAATCCCTGGATTAACTTGCTGACTTCGTACTCCAGGAATTCCTCTTTATCCGGTTGAAAAAAGCGAATGATTTCTACCTGATCCAGCGCATTGGTTCCTGCCAGACCAAAATAAAGTTCATCACCGCCAGCCGACACCGGTATCGCCTGAAGACCAAATGCGGCTGCCTGATCTTCCTGTTCCGAAAAAGGCTCCGGGTCCACCCGACTCAGCTGAATTTTGCCGTTGCTGAGCAATGCATATTCCTCCAGAAGCGAGCCAACCCGGTCAGCATAAGTTCGCAATGAGGTCAGATCGGCACTGGCCTTTTCCGAAAAGAAAAAGTACAAGTGTATCGGTTCGTCCAATGCAGTGACGATCTGACGACTGCCCTCAGCCAAGGTAAACAATTTATTTTCTGTTAAGTCCAATCTCACATGGTGGAAAAAGGTATTGTTAAAAACACTGAATACCAGAAAGCCCACCAGAATAAAGACCACACTGGATACTGAATTAAAATAATTTTTCATTGGCGACTCCTTCAGTCCGCTTGCTTCGCATCGATCACAGCAGAGGTCAGCAGCAACCATAATAAAATCATTGATACGAAATAGAGAAAATCCTGAAGAGACAGCACCCCCTTTGATATCGCAGTGAAATGGGTCAAAAAACTAAGGCTGGCGATGGTATCCAGCAACACCTGCGGCAACCAGGACTGGAATGCAGCAAGCACCAAAGGAAAACCAGCAAGAACAAAAATCAGGCAAATGCAACCACAGGTGATAAAAGCAATTATCTGGCTCTTACTCAGGGCAGAGGTACAGGAGCCGATGGCCAGAAACCCACCGGCCATAAACCAACTGCCGATATAACTGGCTAAAATGACCCCATTATCTGGATCACCCAGATAATTAACGGTAACCCATAACGGAAATGTACCCGCCAGGGCAATGCCGGTAAACGACCAGGCAGCAAGGAACTTCGCTGCCACCGCACTGAATTTGGTGACGGGCAGCGTTAGCAAAAGCTCGATTGAACCGGATTTCCGCTCTTCTGCCCAAAGCCGCATAGAAACGGCTGGCACCAGAAACAAATAAAGCCAGGGATGAAAATTAAAAAACGGGGCCAGGTCAGCTTGACCCCGTTCATAGAAATTACCCAAATAGAAAGTAAATACGCCAGACAACACCAAAAAGACCAGAATAAAAACATAGGCCAGTGGTGTGGAGAAATAACTGCGAAATTCCCTTTTGTATAGAATGAACAAATTATTCATGACGTTCACCTCCTGTCACAGCCCTGAATACCTCATCCAACTGGCCCTGCTGCTGGTAAATCATTTCGATCTCCCAGGAACCCGACTGCAAAAAGCGATTGATCGTCGCCAGTAACTGATGATCCCGCTGAGCAGGAAATACCACTAACCTACCGCGAGAATCCGTTTCCACTGCTTCCACTTCAGCCAGCGCGGCCAGTCCGGAGCCAAGTTCATCCCGCTGGTTGGCCTGGGAAGCAATCACCACAGACTGGTAATTCCTAGACCTGGATTCGAGGGATTCTGGCGTGCCGTCCAATACCACATTGCCATCGTCAATGATAATAGCCCTGGAGCAAACCGCAGAGACTTCCTCAAGGATATGAGTCGAGATAATCACGATCTTAGTTTCGGAAAGTCCGCTGATCATTTCTCTAACATGGTGCTTCTGATTCGGGTCCAACCCATCAGTCGGTTCATCCAGGATCAACACATCTGGATCATGCAAAATTGCCTGAGCGAGCCCGACTCTCCGCTTAAAACCTTTTGACAAGGTTTCTATTCTCTGGTCGAGCACCTCTCGCAGAGACAGCTTTGAGATCACTTCATCAACACAATAACTTAGCCCGGCACCACGAAAGCCTCTGATCTCAGCAATAAACTTTAAAAAATCTCTGGGCGTCATCTCTTCGTAACAAGGTGCGCCTTCGGGCAAATAACCGATGCTTTGCTGCGCTTTTTTAGGTTCACGCAGGACATCATAACCGCACACTTCGATCTCGCCCGATGTCGGCCTTATGAACCCCGTCAGCATTTTCATGGTGGTTGACTTGCCCGCGCCATTCGGGCCCAAGAAGCCCAGGACCTCACCGGGCTGGACCTCAAATGAAATATCTCGAACCGCTGGCACCCTCCCAAACTGTTTTTTGAGGTTATTAACTCTAATCACTTTTTCTCATCTCCAATCATCTTCAAACCCAATATCCTAACTATCGAACCCGCAACCCGAAGGAGTTTAGAAACACCCCAAACCCTTCTCCTTAAATCAGATACCACCTCTGCATCAACTGAGTCTTCCTTGTAAACCTGCCTGAATCGTTTACCCCAAGGAATAGCCCGCCATTCCAGATGCTGGCCTGAGCTATTAACCTGATGCCCCTTATAGACCGCTAATTCACAAAATCTATCCCTGCAATTAGTGTTATTCTTTCAATCCGTTCGGTTTAAGCCTCAGGCAAATATGTCCAAAAAACAATTTTCAAAAAATGATGCCATGGCATTCCTGCTGACCTATATTGTGGTAGATCAGGGCCAGTCGTTACATTTAACGCCTGCTACGTTGTTTTCTATTATGAATTTATCCCAACAAGCTGCGACAACCATCCAGAAAAATGAGCACATGATACCCCATGAATTAGTAGAATCTATCGCCGCAGAATTTTTACTGGAGCTCAATTTAACATGACCCAATTATTCAGGCCAGACGCGATTATCTTCGATCTAGATGGAACCCTGCTCGACACAGAACCGCTATACAGCATCGCAACCCAGAGCGTGATGGATCCCTTTGGTAAAACTTTTACCATGGATTTTAAACGGACTATCGTCGGGAGAGAAGCCACTATTTCTGCGCAAATGACCATCGATCACTATGATTTGCCTCTCACCCCAGCCGAATTCCTGAGACGCAGGCAACTCGTTCTGAGCGCGCTTTTTCCAGATGCAGAACCGATTCCAGGTGCCGAAACCTACCTGCATTACCTACATGAAAGTAAAGACCGACCTGAAAGCAAAAATTTCGTGATGGGGATCGCCACCAGTTCGTCACGACAGTTGATGGAACTGAAACTATCAAAAAAGAACTGGCAAGGCCTGTTTGAGAACATTATCTGTGGCGATGAGGTGACCGCGAGCAAACCTGAACCCGACATTTTTCTGGCATGCGCTCAACAATTACAGGTTGAACCCAGTCGTTGCCTGGTATTTGAAGACGCACCTTCCGGCCTATTGGCCGCCAAGGCAGCCAATATGAAGGTCATCTGCATCAATAGCCCCTACCTGGACCCAATTGATCAACAACTGGCAGACAAGGTGATAGACAGTTACGATGCACTGAACGATCAAGGCGCACTAACGGTCCCATTTGAGTTGGAACTATCTGACTGAGCCTGACGAATTTCAAGTTGAATTTCTTCTAGTCTTTCTTCAGTCAATGGATATTTCCATAGCAGTGGCATGGCTACGAACTTGAACAGAGCCGGGATTACAGAGTAAAGGCAGGCCAGCATCAGTAAAGAGTCCGGTGTATTGGTGGTATTCATAGGATCTGCCAGCGAGTCAAACCCAAAGAAAACAGCTGCACCGGTACCGACGGTAATACCAATTGCATACGAGGCCTTTCTCGTCATACTCCAGATCGAAAAATAAGCACCGGCTCTCTGTTCACCCGTAGTCGCCGTATCTACATCGACTACATCAGCGGCCATGGCCGCCGGAAGTGCCGCCAGGGCACCAATGGCAGAACCCTTCAAGCACATAATCAAGACAAAAAACAAAAACTTGCCTGTATCCATACCATCAAACCGATCTACAACGGCCTGGTGCTGCTGATCGGGCAGAAACGCGAGCATTTCAGGAATACCAAAGGCCGTAAACCAGGATGCAGGCGCTATCGCCACAAGGGGGATAAAACAGGACCACAAGGCATACCAGCCAATGGCAACCATGGTCGCTCTGTGTTTGCCAATTCTCCGTGACAAAGCAAACCATAATGGGATTGCCACGATTTGTGATACAAAATAAGGCGCCAGATAAAGACCGTACAAGTCTCCCGCTAACAGCAGATGTTTGACGAAGAAAAAGCTCAGACTGTTGGTCATCGCCGAGCCCACGGTAGAAAAAACAAATATAATGACCAGCATGACATAAGGCTCATTAGCCATAACCAGTTTCAGACTGTCCTTTAAAGGGATCTTTTCCTTTGCAATTACGACCGGATATTCCGGCACAACCATTAACGCATTTAAAACAACAATGGGCATAACAATACACATGGCCACAGAAAGAAAATAAACCGCATCGGTCGGTTTGGTATAACCGGCAAACAAGATCAATGCTGGCGTAAAGGCTGAAATCAAAGACCCGGCAACGGCAAAGCCTTCCCGCCAGGAAGTCACCAGCGTCCTTTCATTGTAATTTCTTGACAGTTCTGCTCCCCAGGCAAGATAAGGGAGGTCTTTAATGGTTGATCCAAGATAGGTGAGCGCTACCATACAGAATAGATAGGGATAACCTGAATTAAACTCAAAGCCCATCCAAGTCACCTGCGAAAAGGTGATCGGCGGAACAAAAAGCAGCCATATCCCAGCGGCATAAATTGGCGTACCAACAAGAATAAAGGGCTTTCGCCTACCCCAGGGGCTCTTCAAACGATCCCACAAAAAACCAATTATCGCGTCAGAAAACACATCAGTAAAGCCCGACAAGGTCAGTATTAACCCGACCATTCCCAGGGCCAGGCCAAACCCGTCTGAATCTGCATAGATAGCGGGGAGGTAAACAGCCATGGGCAATCCAACCAGGGCCAACGGTGTTGCTGGCGCGGCATAAGATGCCAGCACAAGCTTACTTAATGGTTTATTTACCGGCACAACGTTCTCATTTAATTGCTCAGCCAACCCGCCTCCTCACTGCACCCTCTCGAACGCACTTGGCCCAAGCAGTTATGCAAACACCTTAACACTAGCACTGACTAAGGTCCGGACGCTATAGATTTGAATTCAGGCTGCACCAGTTAGCTAAGCTCGTCAAGATCAGTCGACCCCTGTATGATAAATAAATTTCTCAGAGGAATAGGCCTATGCAGACACAGCAACTTGGTTCAGCTTCCGGTCTGGTCGTTTCCAGGCTCTGCCTGGGAACCATGAATTTCGGGATTCCTGGCCGTGGCCATCAGGGTGACTGGACCCTGAACGTGGATGCAGCAAGACCTATTTTCGAATTAGCTAAAGATTTGGGTATCAACTATTTTGATTGTGCCAATATCTATGGAGTCGGTGCCTCCGAGGAAGTGGTTGGTCAATTACTCAGGGAAATCTTCCAGCGCGATGAGTACGTACTGACAACCAAAGTGTCCATGCCCATGGGTAGAGCAGCCAATCAGGGCGGGCTATCCCGAAAACATATTTTCGAAAGTGTTGAAGCCAGCCTTAACAGGCTCGGTCTGGACTATGTGGACCAACTCATTATTCACAGGCACCCCCATGGCATTCCTGGTCAGGTGGCTGTCCCCATTGAAGAAACACTGGAAGCACTCAACGATACCGTCAAGGCGGGAAAAGCGTTATACCTGGGTGCCTCGTCAATGTTTGCCTGGCAATTTGCCGAGTTGCAACTACTCGCTCAACACCATGGCTGGACCCAATTCATTTCAATGCAAAATCATTTAAATCTCATCTACAGAGAAGAAGAAAGAGAGATGTTGCCCTACTGCAGACAATCCGGGGTCGGTGTCACCCCTTGGTCGCCCCTGGCTCGTGGCATCCTCACCGGTGCTTACCGCGGTAGTCTGGAATCGGGTTCCACCAACCGTTCAAAGGGCGCTGATCGGCTTCGTACGGCCAGCCTATACCGTGGCAAAATGGATTTTGAAATTGCCGATCGGTGTACTGAGGTTGCTGACCAACTCAATGTTTCTTCTGCCCAGGTTGCCCTAGCATGGCTTCTACACAAACCCGGCGTGGTCGCCCCAGTTGTAGGCGTATCTTCAACCCAGCAACTCACAGATCTGGCCGCTGCGGTTGAACTGAAACTTTCCCAGGCAGACATCGAGTACCTCGAAGAACTCTATCAAAGCGTTGATAACTTATTGTCTCTGGGTACCTCTTGATGTGTTTTTAAGCATCGCTTGCCATAGGCAGGTCATGATTATTCGCCCATTCAGACAAGCTATTATCATAGAGACTGACTTGATTTTCCCGGCCTAGCAGCGCCATCGCAAATATCGGTACTGACGCCGCTATTCCACCGCCACAATAGGTAATGACCTGGTCAGCCTTAGTTGCGCCCACCTCAGCTAACACCTGAAGGAGCTCAGCATTAGGTAAAAAACACTGGTCCTGATCAAGAAACCGGTTCCAGGAAGCACTCACACTGCCTGTGATTCTACCCGGCCGACCATAATGAGGGCCCTCACCCCGATGCTGCTTTTCACTCAGGGCATTAATAACACACACATTTCCCCGACTAAGCCCACCCAGGACATCTGCAGCCTGAGCAATTTTGCTCTCGTCGAGAATTCCCTTATAAAGACCCGGAGCGACATCAGTCAACCCGGAACTCACTTCATAGCCCTGCTTCAGCCAGGCAGAGAGTCCACCATCAAGGACCTTCACCTGTTGATGGCCAAAGGCTCGAAACATCCACCAGAGTCTGCATGCCCACATGGGGTGATTACCGGCATAAACTACAACTCCTTCCTCATTTGAAAGGCCCTTAGCCGCAACCAGCTCTGAAAATTTTTCCGCCGATGGCATGGTAAACCGATATTGGGAAGCCGGATCAGACAGCTCACCCTGCAAGTCTATAAACTGAGCGCCGGGGACGTGCGATTTCTCAAAGTCGGATCGCCCCGGTTGGACGCGGTATCCTGCCTCTGGATCCGGCACTAAATGCGTAGTGCAATCGAACACCTTGACCTTTCCAAGCTTCAGCAGATCGTTTAGTTGCTCTGCTGACACCAAATAATCCAACCTTTTGTCTGAGACTTGCATTTAATTTATCCTCTTCAATTGATTGCACGTGTTCGACTGCTATACACGGACTAATGAGTGCGAATGGGTTCATCACCATTCCAGTCTACGGCGGCGCTCGCTATTTCTGCAAACCGTGACTCAATCGCCGAACTCCGGGTAACCACTTCAAGCATACAACCCATTAGCGCTCTTGTATCAAAATAGGCAAATTGGGTCTTTCCTGATCTCCCGCTATTCGCGGTCACATATCCAAGCTGTTCAAAGTAGGCTTTATCAGCCTCAACATCTTCGCTCCAAATACACATATGGTGAAAACCCGATTGGCCCTTGGGAATGACATCTCGATAGGCGCACTGCTCAGTTAAAGGTTCAATTAATTCAATCTGCAGCGGCCCAGCCTGAGCAAGCGCCACTCGCATGGACAAGGTACTGGGCTGATTCCGATAGGTGACCTCTGTGAACACATTTTCATAGTGGTTCAGGAAAAAAGGACCTACGCCCATCTGATTGACCCACTTCATGCAGGCTTCCTCAATATCACTGACCACCCAGGCATTCTGGAAAATCGTTCTGGTGGTTGGCCCTATTCGCATGGGATATCCCCTTATTGGTTAAACTAAGACAACTACTTTAAAGCCTGCTCAAGCCCGGATACCCTCGAGCAGTTGAATTCTGCCAAACAAATAAAAACTGATGGAGAATGTGTTCTTCATCATGATAATCTCTGCTAGGAATTTAGGCCACAGATAAAGCCTGATACCCCATTCACGAGCATAATGCAGAACCGATAAATGAAAGATGAAATCACTAACAAGCAACGCAGTTATACGCTTTTCGTTTTGGTTCTGGTATTTACTTCCAGCCATGTCGATCGCCAGATTATGGGTATCCTGGGCCAGCCGATCAAAGAATCGCTGCTAATCTCCGACACCCAACTCGGCTTGCTAACAGGAATCATGTTCGCCGTGTTTTATGCGACCTTGGGCATGCCCATGGCAATGTGGGCAGACAGGCACAACAGGAGGAATCTTATTTCTTTTTCTGTATTCCTGTGGAGCTTGATGACGGCGCTATGTGGTGCCGCCTCCAATTTCCTGCAACTGTTACTTATGCGCATTGGGGTCGGCGTCGGTGAAGCAGGTTCAAACCCTCCCTCTCATTCGATTATTGCTGATCTGTACCCACCAACCCAACGCGCGACGGCGATGGCCATTTTCGGCACCGGGATTAACTGGGGAATCCTGATTGGATTCCTGGTCGGGGGTTGGATCAACGAATGGTACGGCTGGCGGACTGCTTTCGTAGTCGTAGGACTACCGGGGATTCTATTAGCGATACTGGTCAGGTTTACGGTGACAGAACCGCCTAGGGGCTATTCAGAAGCCGTCACCAAAAAACCCGAAGCGCCTGCATTCTGGCAGGTGGCGAAGTTCTTAATTGGACACCCTGCCTTACGGAATATTGTTATCGCCAGCGCACTCATCTCCTTTACCGGTTACGCATCAGTTATCTGGATACCGATTTATCTGGTTCGTATACACGAACTCGGTACCGGCGAAACCGGCTCCTATCTAGCCTTGATCATCGGCATAGGAGGGGCCATTGGTATTTACCTGGGTGGACGGGCAGCTGATTATCTATCCAGCAGGCTCGGCCAACAATGGTTACCCTGGCTGGTTGGTATCGTCAGTCTTGCAGGGATCCCTTTCCTCTATATGGCTTTCACGGCAACATCAGCCAGTCATGCCCTTTGGGCTTACGCATTACCGGCTGCTATGGGTACCATCTACGTCGCGCCCGGATTTGCGCTGATCCAAAACTTGACACCGATCGAAATGCGCTCTGTCGCTGCCGCCATCAATCTCTTTATAACAAACATTATTGGCTTGGGAATCGGTCCGTTTTCGGTTGGGTTTTTTAGCGACCTGTTTGAACCCAGATTTGGCACAGATAGTCTTCGATACGCCCTCATGACCACCTTGGTCGTGATTCTCTGGGCTTGCTGGCATTATTATCGGACGGGCG
This sequence comes from uncultured Pseudomonadales bacterium, assembly GCA_964524295.1. Taxonomy (GTDB): domain Bacteria; phylum Pseudomonadota; class Gammaproteobacteria; order Pseudomonadales; family Azotimanducaceae; genus UBA9926. The sequence goes on along the minus strand of CAZGCW010000022.1, from coordinate 4,698 downwards.
CCTTGCTTGCCGCCGAAAACCGACAAAAGGATTAATTAAACTCACTCCCACATTAAGGCAACAGATATGTCTGGACGGCAACAAGAAATGGTGGTCTGGGGCGTGGGCACCAGTCGAACCTTCAGGGTTCACTGGCTGTTGGCTGAACTCGGTGTGGCTTATACCACTCAGGCCATTGGCCCAAGAACAGGTGAAACAAAAACAACTGCATTCACAGCCCTGAATCCGAAGCAAAAAATTCCGGTACTGGTTCACGACGATCTCATTCTCAGCGAAAGTTTTGCCATTATGAAACACCTGCGGCGGACGTTTCAGGGCCTCGACTATGATGAATACCAGCAAACCGAAACAGGCCTCTGCCAATATGATGAAATCGCCACCTTCTGCCTGATGGAACTGGATGCGACCAGCCTCTACGTCATTCGCCGCCACGAAGGCCTTGCCGAGATATACGGCGCTTCGAATACGGTCGTTGAAGCCGCCAGAGCCTACTTCACCCGCATGATCAATACCATCCCAAGACCCTCCTCAGCCGAGCAGTTTATATGGGGTAGTACCTTCTCCGAACTCGACATACTGCTTACCATCAATCTTGATTGGGCCAGGGCGGTAGGCATAGACTTACCCAGTCATCTAGATCAATACCGTCACTGGATACATGAACGACCCGGATACAAAACCGGCACGACCCGAAATACTGCCTAAATAAACTCACTTTAGACAGGCTTTAAGCACACATGAAACCGTTAACTATCAGCATTATCGGAGGGGGCATCGGCGGGTTGACCGCTGCGTTAACACTGGCCAAGGCAGGTCACCATATTCACCTATTTGAGCAATCCAGCCAGATCAGCGCCATTGGAGCCGGCATTCAACTGAGTCCCAACTGCAATCGAGTGCTGTATCAGCTTGGCCTGAGCCAGCCATTGGAAGCAAAGGGATTCTTTCCGGACAGTATTGAAACTCGTCACTGGCGAAATGGCCAGACCATTAATGAAATTGTGCTGGGACAGGCCTGCAAGCGACAATACGGTTACCCCTACCTCAATATTCATCGAGCGGACTTGATTGCTATTCTGGCGGAAGCAGTCGAGCAACAGGATAATGTAGAAATCCACCTGTCCTGCCGAGTGGATTCCATTTCTTCGACGACTGAACAAGTCAGTATCATGATCCCCGACCAGCCGGATCAGCAACCGGACTTTAATTCAGATTTGCTCATTGGTGCCGATGGGATCCATTCCATCGTTCGAGAACATTTACATGGTCCCGTCGCCCCTAGATTTACCGGTCACATTGCCTGGCGAATGCTCATCCCTTCAGACCAGATTAAACCGGGCCTGATAAAACCAAATGCAACCGCCTGGTGGGGACCCGGTGCACATTTTGTTCACTATTACGTTCGCTCCGGCACCCTGCTTAACTGCGTCTGCGTCGTTGAAACAGCGAAATGGGAAATTGAATCCTGGACCGAACCCGGCGTTCCAGCTGAACTCGAAACCAGTTTTGCCAACTGGCATCCTGATATTCAATCACTCATCAATCTGGCTCGACCGAACAGTTTATTCAAGTGGGGCCTGTTTGACCGGGCACCACTACCATCCTGGGGAAAAACCAACATCACTTTATTAGGAGATGCCTGCCATCCCACCCTGCCGTTTATGGCACAAGGAGCCGCCATGGCCATCGAAGATGCCGCTGTCCTGGCAATGGTCCTTAATCAAGCTAAAGACCTGCAGGAAAAACTGCAAGATTACTATCGCCTGAGAAAAACAAGAACCCGAAGCATCCAGCAAGGCTCGCAAGCCAATGCCAGGTTATTCCACCTCAGTGGGCCAACTGCCTGGGTCAGAGACCAGGTGGCCAAACGAACATCCGGAAAGAACCCACTCAATTGGGTTTTCAAGCATGATGTCTATCGAAACACTGACTCCGTTATCCATCTCTGAAACAGCCAGCCACACTGCGAAAAGATATCGACCTGAGGCCGCGATCCTAATCGGGCTCTAATAATCAGCAGGCATCATTGATCACCCACTCGAAACCTTCAGGGCAGTCGCTTTGTTCGATTGGCTCATGACGCCGCAATCTGGCCTGTATATCAATTTCCAGCAAGGCAGTCTTTCTTACCAGGGGTTGAACCACCCTATTTTTTATTGGAGCATCGAGCGCCAGTCCAGGGCCTTTCTGTATCTCAGTCAGCCACGGCTTGAGCTGGTCATCAAGAATAATGTCAGCACCAAATAATCCAAAAAACAAGCCATTCGGTGGCGTCGAAACCAACGCTTGCTGTGTCGCACGGACAACAAAAGCGAGAATCTGTTTTAGCTGAGGCTTTAACTGCGATTCAATGAAACCAGATGGGGTTAACTTCAATGTATCCGCCAGATAAGAGTCCAAATCATCGAACGACCACTTCAAAACAGTATTGGGGTCAAAATCGGGATGGTTATGCTGCTGCTTAACATTGGTGATGTGAACCAGTTGGTTATCAAAGTCCGCTAACTTGAAGGGCAATGAGTTTAGCCTCACCGTTCCCTCGTGAAACATCAGCACCTGCAACGGTTCAAGACAGGCAATCAGCCAATAAATTCTAATCTCCGATTTTCGCTGTTGGAGCAGCAAAGGCGTCTCAATATATTTTTGAGCGATATAATCAATTCCTTCATGTGAATTGCCATCAACGAATGCGTCTGCCTCACTTCTTGAAGATATAATCTTGATACCTTCTCCCTGAGAAAGATCAGTGGGTTTCACAATCCAAAGGTCTTCTGCTTCGCCAGTGGACGCTGAACCTGCCAGAAAATCCTCGGCCTGATCTTTCAGGTAAAGGCAATAAGTCTCCTGATAAAAGTCTTCGAGATTAAATGTAAATTCCGTTTGCGAGGTTGAAAACAGCTGCAAGGCTTGTGTTAAATAGCCTTTGTCAACCATCTGCTTCTCACCAGGAATATGATTCAACAGCTGATATCTGGACAAGCGGTTGTAATACTTGCTGTAACCTCGCCTGATCCAAAGCAAATCAGCCCTGGCCGGGTGCCTAGCAAAACTAACCGGCATATCCCTGAAAATACTGATGGCATTACTAGAACCAGCATCACAGTAAACACGGGGTTGCTTACTATCATCAAAAACGAAAGTATGATCGTCAGTCAAACATCACCCAGCTTCTTTTAACGTGCCTCGACCAAGAATAGCAGTCATTCCAGCCCGGGTAAATTTGCGAAAAAGCTTGGCGCATCACCTAAAAGAATGAACGAACACACACGAATCCAAGTTTGCATCACGGAGTCGTCTTGACTTTATAACGATCAACGCTTACAAATCTCTGATAGGGTCAGCTTCGGTGGCTGGTATCAGCGTCATAGCAGGCAAACGCTCAGGAGAGTCGCAGTAGCAACAGAACAAACAACCACCTGTACCAGATTTAACATCCAGATGCGACCTACCCCGCCACTGTTGTTATCACCAATCACCCTCTTGGTTGCTGCTATCCGCTTAATCAGAAAAAAGGCGAATCAAATGGCTATACCGAATCCTAAAAAGTCTGCAACGACCCTCCACAGAGAGACAATAAAATGAAGGTAAGGAGTCTGGGATATATCGGTATAGAATCGAATAACCTGCAGGCATGGCGGGAATTCTGCAGCGAGTTCCTGGGGCTCATGGAGGTAAGCGAAGATAGCGGCTCGCTCCGCTTCAAAATGGACCAGCAAAGCTGGCGTCTTGCTATTGAGCCCGGCGAAAAAGAAGACCTTGCCTATATTGGCTTCGATGCAAGAAACAGAGATCAACTGGCCGCTATCTGCGAGCAGCTATCTGCATTGGGCTATCCCCTCACTGAAGATGCCGAACTGGCAAAATCAAGACAGGTCGCCTTCCTCATAAAGAGCCAAGATCCTGATGGCCTGCAGATTGAACTCTACACAGGTGCGACTGAAAACACCGAACAGGTATTCTTATCACCGAAAGCAGTCAGTGGCTTTGTAACAGGAGATCAGGGAATAGGTCACGTTGTACTGTATACAAAAAATGAGGCGGAGAAATATCGATTCTATAGCCAAGGGCTTGGCTTTATGCTGTCAGATACGATTTTAATGGGCGGTAAACGTCAACTGACCTTTCTGCACTGTAATCCAAGACACCATACCCTGGCTCTGGTGAGCAACCCAGCGCGAACCCACCTTAATCATTTCATGCTGCAGACCAAAAGCCTTAATGACATCGGCTTTGCCTACGATCGTGCTCATCACCTAGGCCTGACACTTTCAACCACGCTGGGATGTCACACCAATGACCAGATGGTGTCATTCTATACAAAAACGCCTTCGGGCTTCGACGTTGAATTTGGCTATGGTGCCCGCACAATTGACGAAAATTGGACCGTTGCACATCACAATTCCGCCAGCATCTGGGGACACAAACGGCCTGGCTAAATTCCATGTAAATTTAACGATCAAACCAGGTTCCAACCTTTCGGGTAAGCCTTATGACAAGAACATTCAGCAGGCTCATTGATGTCTCGTAAAGCCAGGGTAGACAACGCCGGGATCATCATGCTGACTCTTTTCAGTGCTATGCTCGGTCTCAACCAGGCTCTGGTCAAACTAGTCAATGCTGGTTTTTCACCGATTTTCCAGGCAGGCCTACGGTCAGTCTGCGCATTTGTTATCGTGCTTTCATTTGCACTGATCTTTA
>CAZGCW010000021.1:0-28231 GCA_964524295.1 uncultured Pseudomonadales bacterium | reverse complement strand
GGAGTGCTAATAATAGGGGCAGATTTAGCAGAGTCAAGGGTAGAGTGCTATATTTCTTCGAAAGAATTCTGTTAACGACGATCTAGCGTTGAAATTGGCCCTATGGAAGCCTCTGGAAGCCGATGAAAGGAAAGAATGTGCCAAGAGAGTTAAAACCCTGCAAACTAAATCATGAGTGATTCAAACGAAAACAGAAAAGCCGTCTGGACAGTAATTGCTCGCATTCCCTATGGCAAAGTCGCAACCTACGGACAAATAGCTTCTCTAGCCGATATCCCTGGCCAGGCAAGATTTGTCGGATACCTGTTGGCTACGTTGCCCCGGGGCTCTGCACTACCCTGGCACAGAGTCGTCAACAGTAGCGGAAAAATAACCAACCCAAATTTTCAAGCGCAGGCTGCCAGGTTGCGCGCCGAAAACATCCGTTGTGATGCTAATCGAGTTTCTCTTAAACACTACCGGTGGCAGATCGAAACGCCCCCCCTTTGATAACAGAAAATAGGATAACAGAAAATAGCGCTGTGAACTATTTGGCTACCATTAATCCCATAACAGTTAAATGAATCCTGCTTTCTTACATTGATGCAGGATCGGAACCATTAAACCGGATTGCTTCCCTCCTGATTAAGATACTCACCAGCATGATGGCTGGCAGGCCAACCAGGGCGGCGCTCGTAAAAAAAACAACATAGCCTGACGCATCCACAATCATGCCTGAAAAGCCGCTCAAAAATTTACCTGGTAACGTCATCAAGGAACTGAACAAGGCGTATTGTGTTGCCGTATAAGCGGTATTGGTAAGGCTGGACAGGTAAGCGATGAAAGCCGTGGCCGCCAACCCCCCACTTAAGTTATCCGCACTGATCACGATGGCAAGATGAATCAAGTCGGGCTCAATCAACGCCAGGACCGCAAACAATAAGTTGGTAGCAGCGACCAGCACAGCGCCCAGTAACAAGGGTTTTAAAATACCCCATTTGAGGACAAGTATCCCACCCAATGCAGAACCCGTGATCGACATTGCAAAACCAAACACTTTGGCGATATTTGCAATTTCGATCTTGCTGTAACCCAGATCCAGGTAAAAAGGATTCGCCATAATCCCCATGGCGATGTCACTCAGACGATAACAGCCAATCAGCAGCAACAAAAAGACAGCAAATCTACCATGGGTATGGAAAAAGTCCCGTACCGGATCCCAGTAGGAGACAATAAAACGCTGTAGTCCATTTTTACCTCTGGTGTTACTCGCCGCGCCTTCCAACTCAGTGTCACTTTGTATGCCCTCAGATGCCGCACTGGCACTGCCTGCTTTGCTCGGCTCAGCAACCAAAAGTATGGTGACTATTCCTACCATCATCAAACTGGCCATCAGTTGATAAGCGGTCGCCCAATCAAAATACTCTGCAAGATATAGCGCACCCGCCCCAGCAACCAGTAAAGCAACTCGATAACCTAGTATATAGGCGGCCGACATGGCGCCCTGCACCGTAGACTCGGCCGATTCAATCCGAAATGCATCGATAGCAATATCCTGAGTGGCAGAGGAGAAAGCCACAATCAAAGCAACGATAGACAGCATCAGCAGTGATTCTGGGCCTGCCACCGTCATACCCCAAAGGCCCAGGCCGATCCCTAGTTGTGCGAGTAAGATCCAGCTACGTCTTTGCCCTAATAAGAGTTGCAGGAAGGGTAACTTAACCCGGTCGACAATAGGAGCCCAAAACACCTTGACTGAGTAAATCATACCCACCCAAGCAAAAAAACCGATAGCAGACCGGCTGATTTCTTCATCTCGCAGCCAGGCTGTTAAGGTAGAGAACACAAGTAAATAAGGCAGCCCAGCAGAGAAGCCGAGGAAAACCATCGTACGCACACGGGGCTTTCCGTAAACTTTAACCGCCTCAGTCCAGTTCACTTGACTCCCGTTACATAAAGCACATTAATCCCTGAAATTTTGGTACTGGAGTGGAACATCCAGTTCCGCGTCCTTTAAAAAGCTGATTACTGCCTGGAGATCATCCCGCTTTTTCCCTGTTATCCTGACTTGTTCGCCCTGAATAGCCGCCTGAACTTTCAAACGCTGATCTTTGATCATCTTAACAATTTTTTTAGCCAATAAACTTTCAATACCCTCACGAATCGTCACGGCCTGATGTAACAACTTACCCCTGGCTACCGGTTCGGCAATTTCCATTACCTTCGGATCGATTCGTCGCCTTATCAATTTACTACGCAGAATATCCAGCATCTGATCCAGTTGAATATCCGCCTGCGCTGTTAACTGCACATCATTGCCTAGCCTGGCATATTCCGCTGGAACACCCCGAAAATCATAACGGGTCGATAGCTCCCTTTTAGCCTGGTTAACTGCATTATCGACCTCCTGAAAATCTACTTCTGAAACTACATCGAATGATGGCAAAGGAGCCCTCCTCTCATTTAATTTACCCGCTACATTATTCAACTGGACATGTCCAATATCAAACACAATTACCTAGGCCAGATAAAACCAGGTGCGAATTCACCACAACCCTGGCTTAAGCCCCATTACTAAGGAGCCCCATCACCCAATAGGACTGGGCTGTGGACTCACAGTAGCGTAAACTGCGGGGACAAATTCTATTCTGGTTTAACGAATCGAGCACCATCATGGGAAAGCGCCTGTCAAAAATATACACCCGCACTGGGGATGGAGGAACCACTGGCCTGGGGGATGGTAGCCGCGTCAATAAGATTCATCCCAGAATCGAGGCAATAGGCGATGTGGATGAACTCAATTCCACCCTGGGATTATTAATTGAATGGATGAAGAAGGAAAACAATCCCCAGTTCGCTCCGATTATAGCGTTTCTTTCTGACCATCAGCACCGAATCTTTGATCTTGGCGGCGAGCTTTCCATCCCAGGATACACATTAATGAAAACTCATCACATTGATGCAATTGAGTCATTTCTTGATGAACTCAATGCTGACTTAGCGCCTCTGGAAAACTTCATTTTACCAGGCGGCTCTGTTCTGATATCACAATGTCATCTAACCCGTAGCATCTGCAGACGAGCTGAAAGAAGCGTCTTGGCGCTGGCAGATTTAGAAACGGTCAACCCAGCCAGTTTACAATTCCTCAATCGATTTTCAGACTGCCTTTTTGTCATTGCTCGCTGTTGCGCCAAGAGAACAGAAACACCAGAAGTTCTCTGGCAGAAGGAAAAAGATGCACCCTGAAGCTAGTCCTTGAAATTCTCGGTATCGCCGAGTAATTCACCCAAATGAACTAAAAATCTTGCCGCTTCTGCACCATCGATAGCCCGGTGATCATATGAAAGAGCCAACGGCAGATAAAGCCGGGCAACGAAGCCATCACCATCATAAAACGGTTTTAACTGTGCCTTGGCAACTCCCAGAATAGCCACCTCATGGCCGTTAATAATTGGCGTAAAGCTAGTCCCGCCAATACCGCCGAGGCTAGAGATGGTAAAGGTCGAGCCCTGCATGTCGCGTGGCAATAACTTACCCTGCCGGGCCTGGGCGGCGAGCGATGCGGCTTCTGTAGCAACTAAGGACAGACTTTTCTGATCCGTCTGTTTGATATTAGGGACAACCAGACCCGACTCAGTTTCTACGGCAATACCTATATTGTAGAATTCTTTCTCTATCCAATGCTGATAATCAGGTTCTATTGATGAATTAAACCTTGGGTAAGTCTGTAGCGCTGTGGTACAAGCCTTAACTAAAAATGCCAATAACGTCAGTTTGACTTGATCCCCGGTCTGATTCTGATTGGTAAACTGTCTGAATGCTTCCAATTCGGTGATATCCGCTTCATCAAAATGAGTGACGTGGGGAATGGTCTGCCAGTTACGTTGTAAATGTCTAGCGCTGACCTGCCTTATCCTGGGCAATGCGACTTTGCTAACCGGCCCAGATTTTGAAAAATCCGGTAGCGGCCGGTCCTCAGCAACCTGACCCTGGGATTGACCCATGCTCAGCATGGTCTTTACAAATAATTGGATATCTTCTTTTAGAATTCGCCCTCGCCGGCCAGTGCCTACAACCAGGCGTAAATTCAGGCCAAATTCTCTCGCCAATTTTCGTACTGCCGGGCCCGCGTGAAAAAACGATGTTGTCGCGGCATCGACTTCAAAAGACGTAGGCATGGCGGCGACCCGTTTTTGAACTGCGGGTGTCGATGCCTTAACGGCTGCGGTGGTATTAACATCCGCAACCGGTTCATGCTGATTATTAAGGTCAGCTGCCGATTTGGTTTCGGCATCTGAATCGTTTACCCCTTGCGCTCGAATTTCAATCAATAGCTCATCGGAAACCACCGATTGTTGTTCGGAAGTGAGAATTCGCTCAATGACGCCCGCACAGGGTGAGGGCACCTCTACACTGGCTTTATCCGTTTCAACCACCAGCAGTATTTGGTCTGCATGGATCGTCTGGCCCACAGCACACACCACTTCAGTGACTTCTGCCGATTCCACCTCTCCCATATCCGGCATGCGCAATGAAACAATGTAATGCTCTGTCCCGGCATCATCAATTTCCACGGCAGCGGTTGGCATCTCTGTAGACGGTATTACTTTATCGACTACCTCATCGGCCTTGATTGCAGCATCATCACGACTGATAGGAGGTTGTTCAGCCTCTGGCACGGAATCTCCAAGCGCTTCCAACTCCAGCAACTGATCTCCCTCATCTACGATTGCACCTAGATCGACAAAAAACTGTTTGATAACACCAACGGCGGGTGAAGGAATCTCAATACTGGCCTTATCTGATTCAAGCACCAACAGAGATTGATCTTTTTGAACGGTATCACCAGGGCGAACCAGGATTTCAACCACCTCTATCTGCTCGGCTTCGCCTACATCAGGTACAGCGATGACATTACCGGAACTCATGTGTTTACCGGGTTTACTTTATCGGCATCGATACCCAGATCTGACATGGCCGACTTCACAACGCTGACATCGATTACATTTTCTCGAGCTAGAGCATCTAAGCTTGCCAGGGTGATGAAGTTCCGGTCCACTTCAAAAAAAGATCTGAGTTTTTCCCGGGTATCACTTCTTCCAAAACCATCCGTTCCTAGCACCGTGTATGAACCATTTATCTGCGACCGTATCTGATCCGCATAGAGTTTGAGATAATCGCTCGCCGCTATTACCGGATTCGAAGATTTATCAAGGCAAGTCTGAACATAGCTATGTCTTGGCTTCGAATCAGGATGCAGGCGATTCCAACGGTCGACTTCATCTCCGTCTCGCTTCAACTCATTAAAACTGGTTACACTCCACAAATCAGAATCAATATTGTACTGGTCCTTTAGTATTTCCGCGGCTGCGACCACTTCTCGCAGAATGGCACCTGAACCCAATAACTGAACCGCCTTTTTACCACTCGACCTGGCTTTCTTCTTCAGTTGATGCATACCCTTGATAATACCGTTGACACAATTTGCGGGCATTTTGGGCTGCACATAATTCTCATTAGTCACGGTGATATAAAAATACTTCGCTTGCTTATCAACATACATCACCTGCAGCCCATGTTGGACAATGACCGCAAGCTCATAAGCGTAAGCAGGATCATAAGAAACGCAGTTAGGCACTGAACCCGCCAATAGATGACTGTGCCCATCCTGATGTTGCAGTCCTTCTCCATTTAAAGTCGTTCGGCCTGAAGTGCCCCCGAGCAGAAAGCCCCTGGCTCGAAGATCACCTGCAGCCCAGCACAAATCACCGATACGCTGAAAGCCGAACATTGAGTAAAAAATATAAAACGGAATCAGCGTGGTAGCATGATTAGAGTAGGCTGTTGCAGCAGCAAGCCAAGCTGCAAATGCACCCCCTTCATTAATTCCTTCTTCCATGACCTGGCCGTGCTCATCTTCTCGATAGGCCATTATCTGGCCAGTATCAACCGGCTCGTAAAGTTGACCGACGCTGGAATAGATACCCAGTTGCCTGAACATCCCTTCCATACCAAAAGTCCTAGCTTCATCAGGAACAATCGGCACCACTCTTTGACCAACACCCTCATCTTTAATCAAAGCCGAAAGAATTCTCACAAACGCCATGGTTGTGGAAATTTCCCGTTTTCCGGAGCCCTTGGTAATCGATTCAAAAATATCAAGATCCGGAATAGACAAACCTTCAAACTGGTTTACTCGGGAAGGTATTGGCCCACCCAACTTGGCGCGGCGTTCTTTAAGGTAACGGATTTCATTAGAATCTTCTGCCGGCCGATAATAGGGTAGCGATTCCAATTCATCATTGCTGATTGGGATATCAAATCGATCCCGAAACACACGCAGTGCATCCGTGTCTAATTTCTTAACTGAGTGAGTATAATTCTGGGCTTCGCCTGCCAGGCCTAAACCATAACCTTTAACCGTTTTAGCCAATATGACGGTCGGCTGACCTGTGTGGGCCACCGCCGAAGCATAGGCAGCGTATACTTTGTACGGGTCATGACCGCCTCGATTAAGCCTGAACAACTGTTCATCGGTGAGATGATCGACCATTTCCCGGAGTTCAGGATAGGCACCAAAAAAGTGCTCTCTGACATAAGCCCCATCATGACTCTTATAATTCTGGTAATCCCCATCTACTGCTTCATCCATGCGCTGCTGCATAATGCCAGATTTATCATTTTCAAATAGCGCATCCCATTGCCTGCCCCAGACCACTTTAATAACATTCCAGCCAGCCCCTCGGAACACGCCTTCCAGTTCCTGGATAATTTTTCCGTTGCCTCGCACTGGCCCATCAAGACGCTGCAAATTACAATTCACGACAAAGATGAGATTATCCAGCCGCTCCCGACCCGCTAAAGAAATAGCACCCAGCGACTCAGGCTCATCCATCTCACCATCGCCGATAAAGCACCATACCTTACGGTCTCCCGGTGATGACAATTGCCGGCTGCCTAAATATTTCATGATATGAGCTTGATAGATTGCTTGCAGAGGTCCTAGGCCCATCGATACCGTTGGGAATTGCCAATAATCCGGCATCAACCAGGGGTGTGGATAGGATGACAGGCCGTTACCCTCCACCTCCTGCCTAAACTGATCTAATTGTGATTCGGTGAATCTACCCTCAAGAAAAGATCGGGCATAAATCCCTGGTGCACTATGTCCCTGGATATAAAGCAGGTCTCCCATCGACTCAGCCGTATTGGCTCTAAAGAAGTAATTAAACCCCACATCGTATAGAGTAGCCGAGGACTGAAAAGTGGATATATGCCCTCCGAGCGTGCCATCCTTGATGTTTGCTCGCATCACCATTGCCATGGCGTTCCATCTAATCAGAGACCGAATACTGCGTTCCATAAACAAATCACCTGGCATCCGGGCTTCCTGATGCACAGGGATGGTATTTCGATACGGGGTGGTAATGGCGTAAGGTAACTGGGTTCCCGTTTCTGTCAGCTTCACTGAAAGCTTCTGCAACAGGTATTGAACACGCTGGACACCTTGTGTTTCCAGAACTGAAGTCAGCGCGTCAAGCCATTCCTGAGTTTCTTCTGGATCGGGGTCGATGCGCGTGTGATCATTCATAATCATGTTCTTTATTCAAAAACGGATTTTATAATAATAGCGTCAAAAAGGTAATCGATTATTCCCCAACACGACGAAGCTAGCCTTCACTGCGATGAATCTGCCGACAAAGATCTTCGATACCCTCTAACATTCTGAAGGAGGGTCGAGACAATTTACCTGACTCAACGTACTTTATTTTCCCCTGAAACTGCTGGAATTTATTCCACATCTCCAGAGCTTCGGAATAGCCCCGTTGAGAACTACTAATCACGATCACATCCGGTTTTCGTAACAATACACTCTCCCTTGAAACCGGGGCTACCATCATGTCTTCAGCACCAAAAATATTATTTGCCTGGCACAGACTAAGCGCTTGGCCTATTAAATGTTTGTCGGTAACGCTATACAGTTGACGCTCCGATACCTGCAGGAATACCCGCTTTGCTTTATGGTCTCTATATCGATGTTTGATGCGCTGTAGTTTCTCATCAAAGCTGGCCTGAAGCGCTTTGCCTTTTTCATCCTCACCAAACAATGCCGCCAACCTGACAAACGTGGAAGCAATATCCGCGAGCGTCTTCGCGTCATTTCGATAAACAGGAAACCCCATTTGCTCCAGCTTATTTAATGCCCTCGAGTCTCCCCCAGAAGACCAAGCCAATATCAGTTCCGGCTGTCTGGCAATGACTGCTTCCACATTGATCTGAAAAGCATCCGCAATAATATCAATCTGTTTCGCTGCCTCAGGGTAATCTGAATAACGTGAGGTACCGACCAGCGTATCCTGGACCCCTAGGTCAAATAGTATCTCCGTCAGATGAGGTGAAAGGGAAACAACACGTGCAACCGGCTTCGGCAGCACGACCTCTCTACCCGTGTCATCTTTAACCTGGAGTGCGGCAAAGGAGGTCAAGGAGACAAACAGGGTTATCCCCGCCAGCATTCGCGCCATACAACTCGGTTTCATCGTGCTTTATTATTCAAAAATGGCGAAAACAGCAGCAAATCCTATCCAACCCAGACACTGCCTATTAAAGAACTGTTCACATTCTTCAAGATAAGCCAACTGTTGGGCTTTGAAATCCTGCAAATTATCGTAACCTTTGCGCGTTACACCTGCATGGTAGGCAAGGCCAAGCCAGTGAAGCGCATCACGCTGAAAATCAACCAGTGACTCGGTAAAGATCGACCAGCCGGTATTAAACTGACCGACTAACATCATGATCATAATGTTGACCCGGGCGGACGGCCACTCAAGCCAATACTGTATCTTCAATGGCAGGGCGCTGCTCGGCTCGCCCTCTACGCTACCCATGCCATCCTTTTGATAAGAATCTGTTTCCAATTGATCACAAAAAACACGATTAAACAGACACAAGATAGCGCCAGCAGGGCCGATCAACAAACACCAGAAAAGATAAATAGTCACATCGAGATGGAGTTGCTTCTGTTGAACCAGCCCCAGTTCAGAAAACCGACTTTCCAAGACCGTCTGATCCTGCTCATCACCCACCCGATTGAGTTCCTGGTGCGCTTGATCAAACACAACTGCAATATCAACCCGATGAATACAGGCCATCAAGACCCCGATACAGAGGAGAAAATACAACACGCCCAGCATCGTATCCTGAAGGCTATTCGAGACAAGCCAAACAATGGCGGCCGGAACAAACACAGAAACGAGGTAAATCACTGTTTCTGAGCCAGGAAGCCTTCCTGCAATGGCCAACCAGCCACTCACATTAATCGACCCCGATACGGGTAAAGGGCCTGACCAATACCGCTGCAGCAAGACTAATAGGGCAACTGCCAGGAATTCCAAATCGAAACACCTCTTTCAAATAGTAGTGACTTATCCAGGCCCGAGTGTTTCCCGGAATGCATGCCAGTTAAAACTAGGGCCAGGGTCTGTTTTTCTACCAGGGGCGATATCACTATGACCCACAATCGCATTAATCCCTATCTGGTATTCTAACATCAAAGCCACACAAATGGACGATAGTACCTGGTACTGTAGCGCGCTATAGCCAGAATCATCTGTTCCTTCCAGTTCAATCCCGATTGAAAAATCATTACAAGCAACTCTACCGTTGTATTCTGAAGCCCCTGCATGCCAGGCCCTGCGGTCAAATTCAACAAACTGGGTGGTCTCACCACTACGATCAATCAACAGATGGCTGGAAACGCTGACACCCTCCAGATCTACTAGGTCAGGATGACTATCTGGGTTAATCTCACCGGTAAACAACTCAGGAACATAGCGGGTTCCAAAATGTCCAGCCGGCAAACTGATATTATGAATAACAAGCAGGCTTATTTCAGCATTAGGCCGCTCGTCAGCAAATGCAGAGGCCACGAATTTTGCTTTAACCAACTTGTGCGATTTGATTTCTGATTTCAATATAACAACACTGTCATTTAATTTGCTCTAACTGATAAAACCAAGCCAAAAGGGAAATGTAGCCGATGTCGAGGGCACAGGGAATAGGTAAAGGCATGATGGCCGCCGGAATGATTCTAGCGATGATCGTTGCTACTGGTTGGTTCAACCGCATTTCAGAAAAACGCCGACATCCAAATCAAGAGATCAATTCGGAGATCATTGCCAATCAGGCACAGGTGCGGCTGCAGAGAAACCGCCAGGGCCACTATCTCGCCAGAGGTGAAATCAATGGCATTACCACTGATTTCCTCGTTGACACGGGTGCTACTGATGTTGTTATTCCTGCCAGAATCGCGAAGCGCTTGAAGTTAAAAAGAGGCAGGAGCAGCATCGCCAACACAGCCAATGGCACCGTCAAGGTTTATCGGACGCGAATTGATCAATTAACAATCGGTGACATTCATCTGGACAACGTCGCAGCATCAATCAACCCAGGAATGCAAGGACAGGCTGTTCTGTTAGGTATGAGCGCTTTAAGTCGGGTAGAATTTATTCAATCCGGGAACGAACTACGAATCCGGCAAAACTATCGATCACCTCATGGCAATTGACTTCTTAGACCACCTTACTGATACCGTTAGAACCGCCCTGGAAGAGGACGTAGGCAGCGGTGACATCACGGCCCTACTGATTGATGATAACCGGACAGCCACCGCAACTGTGTTGACTCGAGATAACGCTACCATCGCTGGTAGACCCTGGGTAGACGAGGTCCTACGACAGGTCGACCCTGATATTGAAGTCCATTGGCTAGTGCAAGAGGGCGCTAGTGTGACCGCTGGATCCGAACTCTTTACCTGTTCCGGAAAAGCAACAAGCATCCTGACGGCAGAACGAACCTGCCTGAATTTCTTGCAAACCCTGAGCGGCACAGCCACACATACCCAGCACTACAGCCGCCTTATTAGTCACACTACCACCCAGCTACTTGATACCAGGAAAACGCTTCCTGGCCTTCGGCTGGCGCAAAAATATGCGGTATTAATGGGTGGCGGCGCCAACCATCGTATCGGCCTCTACGATGCCTTTTTAATTAAAGAAAACCATATCCTGGCCGCTGGTTCTATAGCAAATGCGATCCAAAATGCGCGGACACTCGCCCCCAAGGCTCGATTGGAAATTGAAGTAGAAACCCTCGAACAACTTGGCGAGGCAATGCAGGCAGATCCTGACTGGATCATGCTCGACAATTTTACTTTAGATAACTTACGGACCGCTGTTTCAAAACGCCCGGATCATATATTATTTGAAGCTTCCGGCGGAATTGAGAGTGAAGAAGAACTCATCGCCGTCGCTGAAACCGGTGTGGACTTTATTTCCATGGGCGCGATCACTAAAAACTGCCGTGCGGTCGACCTATCCATGAGGTTCAGCCCGAATTAACCATCGACTGCAATGAAGACCAAGGCATTTAACGGCCTTATTTTAAGCCCTTTGGAGGTAGCCTTTAGATGTAGCCTTCATTGATAGCCCTAGCTTCTGCGAGGGTACTTTAAAGCGCCAGCATGTTTAGAGTCGCCAGTGCCGATAGAACATCACATCAAGCCATTAAACTGATTCAAAACAGACGATCAGATACGGTCAATTCGCTGACACGGATTAATTTGGTAACAGCCAGATTGACGAAGACCAGGCTCGCTCTTGAATCAGCGCCTGCAGATCATCACGGGGCGGAGCGCCGGCTCTAATAGCATCCCAGGTCGACCAACGACAGGTCGGGTTTTCGAGTACGCGCACATAATAAAAAGCTCTCTGAGCCGGGTCGTACTCCGGATCCTGCCAACGCGCAGTTAACTCACTGGCTCCCAAATCCTGAGAGACTGCACAGGTAGCCTGATCAACTCGGGCACCATTATCAGGACAGCGATGTTCAAGTGGATCGACACGCCCGCCATCAGAGCAGGCAACATCAAATACCTTTTCATGAGATAACCCGTCCTGCAGCCAGCCTTTAATCACTTGCAACCGCTGCAATTTAGCCGAGGTTGCATCCTGAGACGCCCAGACCAAAAATTCAGGACTTTTGACCCCCTGAACCGACAATTGGCTTCCCATGGATACGGCTCGGCGATAGGCCAACTGCAAGGAATCGTGATCATTCAGAGCATCTATTCCCAGATCATAACCTGCAAAAAATCGTAGGCGAATCCGAGGGCCGGACGTTGCAAATGTCTCCTTGCGCCTAAACGCAGCATAAATTGCTTCGCGGCTATTCTCTTCTGCCCAGACTCCCGTAATACCAGAGGCTCCCCAGGTTTCATAGGTACCCGATTGATAGGTTCTACCATTTACTTCCTTGAGATTCGTTGCCCCAGCTTGACGACGAACCTCCACTTCATCTGCCGCCAGGGGTGCAGCACCACGCAGGCGAGGGGTGCTATCCATTAATCCTACTTTAGAAAAGAAATTAGATTCATCATCGCTGGTCGCCCCGGTATGGGTGTCCGATGCGCCAACGACGCCAAACTGAAACGGGTTACCTTGACCTGCCTGCTCCTGCAGCAGGCCATCAAGCAAGGCTCTTCTGACATAGGAGCCCACCGGTTCACTGTAAAGGGTTGTGGCTATTCGATACGGCATAATTTCGAAATCCGCCCATTCATCGTTTGGCGACAACAGGGGGTGCGTCTCAGATGTTCCTTTAACCTGGGTTATTTCCACCAAGGGCTCATTTCGCATCCGTTTTGCCGCATAAGTTGCGTCCAGTAAATCGCCACTCCAATCGACCTGTGAAAACATATGGCCATTAGAACCATTAGAATTATGGGGTATTGCCAGGGACTCGATCCCCTGTGCCCTTAATCCATCCATCCAATCCCACAGACCTTCGGGGTCCTGACTATGAAACCTTGAAAAAGGCATGGCGGGTAATTTGCCTGCCCCTCTGAAGACGACATTGCGATGCAGGTTCCCTCGATCATCAGCAGATGAAGTATATTCATAAGCAACAAAGGTAGTGAATTCGCCGGGCGTATAGAACGCATTGGCAGCATCGACAGAATCCTGCCAGGCTTCCCGGGCGATCGTATTAAGCACTTCTACTTGCAGGGAACCATCCTGAATCATTTGAATGGTTTCGGGCAGGAAGGTAGAAAAAACTTGGCGGCGCTGCAGGATCGTCCCCGTATTTAGGTTTTCTGGCGCATTCAGGTTATTAATGTTCTGTACATAGTCCAATTTCGAAAAGGCAGTCTCGGTATCCGCTGCGGCCTTCACTGCACCCAGAAACATGGCATGGTCCGTAACTGCATAGAAGTCAAGCGGTTGCCGCAACTTCACCTCAAAACCACCTGGATGAGCTAGCGCCTCTCCCCTGGCATAGCGGTAGGCATCATAAGGAGTTGCTATGGTGCCAAATGCAAAGGCATCAAATGAATAATCAGTATGTACGTGCAAATCCCCGAAAAAAGCTTCACGCCCAGCACTTTGACCCGACTGACCATTGATGATCAGGTTAGGCATCTGCAACTGAGCGCCATTGAAGCGCCTCGGAGTCGTGGCCGCGTTTGCTCCAGCATTGCTTTCCACCGCTTCTGCAACGCTATCGACTGGCGCTGAGCCCCCTTCCTTGTTATCACAACCTATAACAAACAATAGCGCCAGAGTACTGGCTAGACGGGTGATGACTAGCCAATACTGACTTGTACTTTGATCACGCATGATAACCTCTCCAATAGAATGGGTTTATGCCAGTGTATAACAAGCAAGACTCGCCACCGCAAAGTGGCTGACCGAATTTAACCTTATCACAACCCAAACAAATTTCTGATCAACAGCCGGGTCTTAATTCTCCGCTAGCCGTGCTGTCGGTTGAACTCCAGATAAGTCAGACTGGAATAACAGCGATCATCCTGACAGAAGGACACGGACAAGAAATTTAGGTAAGATCCGCAATCCAAATAACAATAGACTGCTATGACCGATACCGCACCAACCCTTAATCCTTATGATGCTTACCGACATCTCCGTGCAACCAACCCGGTGAGTAAATTAGGTGACGGTCCTTGGCAAGTCGCTCGTCATGAGGATGTCAACACCGTACTGAGGGATCATCAGACCTTCTCATCCGAAGTGCAGCTGAATCCAGTCAAAGGGCAAACACCCAGCATGCTGTTCAGCGACCCACCGGTTCACCAACGCCTACGAAAACTGGTCAGCCGAGCATTCAAGCCCTCTCATATAGAGCAGCAACGAGAACAGATTACGCACAGTTGCCAGAAATTAGTGGCTCAAATGCTGCCTGAACCCGAGGTGGATCTGGTCGATCACCTGGCCGCACCCTTGCCGGTCATGGTCATCGCCAAAATGCTGGGCGTTGAAGATGGCAATATGCAGATTTTTAAAAACTGGTCAGATGCGATATTCAGCAATATCGGTGACATCTTATTCGCCACACCAAGCCCGGAAGCCGCTAGCGCGGCGGATGAAATGGATCGCTATTTCCTGGATAAAATCGCCTTTATTCGAACCCACCCGCAGCCCCATTTACTGGGCAGACTGATCGAGACAGAGACAGAAGAAGGCTTTCTTTCCAACGATGAGCTATTGGGTTTCTGCCGATTACTCCTCATTGCCGGGAATGAAACAACAACCGGCCTGATTACAGCCTCGGCACGGGTTTTTCATGCTTTTCCAGAAACGCTAAGTCAGTTAAAGTTAAAACCATCGTTGACGCCGACTTTTATTGAGGAAGCCTTAAGATTTTATTCTCCTTTTTCGGCCACGGTGCGACGTACCACGACTAACGTGGAAATCGCTGGCCAAAAAATTCCTAAAGGCGATTTAGTACTACCCTTAATCGCCTCAGCCAATCGTGATGAACGTATTTTTAAACAGGCTGATCAATTTGACATCGAAAGAAAACCAAACCCCCACCTGGCATTTGGTTTCGGCATACACTTCTGCTTGGGAGCACATCTAGCCAGACTCGAAGGTGAAATCGCAGTGCAATGTCTTGCTCAACATTTTGCATCGATTCGCCTGACTGACCCTGAATCACCTGAAATGTATGGCCTGGGCGGACCGAAAAGTCTTCAGGTACTACTGCAGCAATCCTAGTGGACCGCGCTGAAATACAAAATATAGAAACCGACTCCAACGGATAAATCAACACCCGCCAAATCAGAAATTCGCTGCATGATGGGGCTGAAGCTGGCTTGTATCGTGCCCCCTGCCACCTGAGACCCAGCACCGATCATAGCCAATTTCGAAGTCAGATAAATGAAGCCAAACTAACTCAGCCATAGTTAGCCTGCTCAGGCAATAGAACGATCCTGGGATAGAACCAGGTCTCTCAAATAGACCTTACGAGTACAATGGGTGAACCGAGGCTACTTATTCATAACCAATGGGTATCGAGCCGTCGTCGGGTATAACCGCCCTTAAACCCTGATAAATGTTATCCGTCCAGCGAACATGTCCTATCGCGTTACTATAGCCACCATCGACCGGCATGGTCATACCGGTCATGTAACTACCGGCATCCGACGCGAGCAACAGCAATGGCCCTGCCAATTCCTCCAGTTCACCGATACGCCCCATCGGTGTGGCCCCCTCAACATATTCGGTATAACCATCGACCTCCCAGTAGGGACCGGTCATTTCACTTGGGAAATAGGCGGGTGCAATCGCATTGACTCGTACTTTCCTATCTGCCCAGCTACAGGCAAGGTTCCGGGTCAAGTTAATGACACCTGCCTTTGATGTCTGGTAAGCAGCTGGGTTATCACAACTGCCGCCAGTGCCCAGGACCGATGTGATATTAATAATCGAACCCCCTTTACCATCAGTGAGCATTCGCTGGCCCGCTTCCTTGCAGCAATACCAGACACCGAGCAGATTGGTCTTGAGCGTAGCTTCAAAAACCTCATTGGGTAGCTTCTCAGGCACAAATCCGCCATCCCCGACAATACCCGCGTTATTTACTACCACATCCAGACGACCACATTCCGACCATGCCCTGTCAAAAACGTCGGCTACATTCGCTGCATCATCGACATCACAAGCCATTGCGATGGCCGCCCCACCGGATCCATTGATTTCCTCAGCGAGCGATTCCAGTCTGTCTTCCCGTCGGGCAGTGATAACAACCCTGGCGCCCGCCTCTGCCAACACCCTGGCAAAAAAAGCGCCTAATCCTGATGATGCGCCTGTAATGAGGGCGGTTTTACCCTGCATTCCAAACAGTTTATTAATTGTTGGCATAGACCTGCTCCCGTTTTAATCCTGATAGAATCAGGTTAACACCTTTTTCTTAGTTGACGACAGTCTTTCCAATCTCGACTAAAAAGGGATTATAAACGCCAAATTGAATGAACCAATTAGGGAAATTTTTTGAATTAGATCGCTTAGCGTTTTTTCTTCCTGCCACGAGGCGTGCCTTTATTTGGATTGCCATTTTCTCTGGCAGCCTTGAAGGCTTTGCGCATGCTTTTCACCTTTTCTTCTTTCCTCGAAAAAACATGGGGCTGCTTAGCATCCTCAAAATGGATAATTTTATCTTTACTCATAAGAAACCTCAGGGTTCATAGGAAATCTCATCGCTCGTCGTCGATCTCACTCCCCGTATCGAACTAACTGGCATCAAAGCCTAAATCCATTGTCATCGAATCCACAGCTCATTGCACCCACTGATTTTATCGTTAAAGCCAGCGACGCTTCCGCCCCATCCAGCGGATCTCGGGATCGACTCACTACTAAGGTCGCTGACCCCCATTTCTCGTTGCAACCTGCAGGAACAAAGCGGACCACCCATTCGACGAACTAGATCCTATTCCCCTATCAATCCGCAGCAAACTTGAAAACAAGGGTAATTCTTCATATTCTGCATATCACTCGCACTCAGCGATGTAGCTACTAGCGGAGCCAACCCTTGTCATTGATCGAAGCTATTATTCTGGGCATTATCCAGGGCCTAACTGAATTCCTACCCGTCAGCAGCAGTGGTCATCTCGAATTAGCCAAAGCTCTATTAGGTGATACCAGCCTGCCACAGGAAAGCATGATGTTCACCATCGTCCTGCACCTTGCGACAGCACTGAGCACCCTGGTTATTTTCAAAACCGAAGTCAGTCGGATTGTCAGGGGTATTTTCCAATTTCGTAATAACAATGAACTGCAGTTTTCGATAAAAATCGTCATCAGCATGGTGCCGGCTGCTGGTATCGGTTTCCTCTTCAGCGACGAGATGGAGACGCTTTTTGACCGGCAGATACTCCTTGTCGGTGCGATGCTTTGGTTAACTGGCGCTCTTTTATTTGTAGCTGACAAGGCCAAGCATACAGAAAAAGAGGTCAGCTATGCCCACGCCGTTATTGTCGGTATCGCACAAGCCATCGCCATCCTGCCAGGTATTTCCCGATCCGGGGCGACCATCGCTACGTCCGTACTACTTGGAATCGATCGCAGAAAAGCCGCCAGTTTCTCCTTCTTGATGGTGGTACCCTTAATTCTTGGCAAGGTCGCCAAGGACCTTCTCGACGATGGTTTACCTCTCTATAATGAAAATTTGATGGTGCTCAGTATTGGCTTTCTAACCGCATTTATCACGGGCCTCCTCGCCTGCCAGTGGATGATCCAACTGGTGAGAAATGCCCAGCTACGGTATTTCTCCTATTACTGTTTTATTGTCGGCGCTCTGGCGATCAGTTATAGCCTGTTCAGTCAGTAGTCTCCATGAGGAGGGGTTTGCACATAAGGTCAGGCTACTGGGCTCAAAACAACCCTATAGATTGTATTGGCCTCCCCGACCGCTAACCCTTAAAGACGGCACTTCCCACATAGGACCTAACAACCAGTTGCACGATCCTGCAATCCCATGTTTACTAGAGGACTGGCATTAAATTTACCCTAACAGGAGTCTCTCATGCGCACTAAAGCCGCTCTCTATTGTTTCTTCCTCTGCCTGCTATTACCCATTGGAGCATCTGCTGACTCTGTCGCGGAACTCCAAATCGCCTTACAAAATGATGCGCGCGCAACCGCCGACAAAGCACGTGATGCGGGTCGCAAACCAGCCGAAGTACTGGCCTTTTTAGGGGTATCAAAAGGGATGACCGGCATCGATATCTGGGCAGCCGGTGGCTATTATACGGAGGTTTTATCTCTTGCAGTAGGCTCAACTGGCAAGGTCTATGCACAGAATCCAAAATGGATACTCGAGTTTCGCGACGGCGCTAATGGTAAAGCCCTCAGCAACAGACTGGCCAATGACCGTCTCGCTAATGTTTCCAGGATCAATAACGCATTTCCTGATTTGGGACTGGAACTGGGAAGTATTGATTTTGCGCTCACAGCGCTTAATTTTCATGACATCTCTTCAAGCGAAGAAGCAGCGATTGCTTTTGCCAAATCGGTACTTGCATTACTTAAACCTGGTGGCGTACTCGGGGTAATCGATCACGAGGGGAGTGCCGATCAGGACAATAAATCACTACATCGCGGTCAAAGTCGGCAGGCCTTTACTGCACTGGAGGCAGCAGGATTCGAAATCACCGCCACCTCCGAGATACTGCGTAATTCAGCGGATACCCTGGATCAAAGTGTATTTACTCCAGGTCTGCGTGGCCAGACCAGCCGGTTCATCATCAAGGCGGTCAAACCGGCTGATTAATTCACCTGCGGTGGGGCAATAAGCGGGCACCCGGCTTAATCAGTAGGCCATCCTTAAGTATGCTGGCAAGGTGAAACAGACTCGCTTCCGCTACCCCAACAGGCGAGCAACTCAGCATCTTACACAAGGGCGCAAAGACTGAGGGAACACGGCTGAACGCGTGGCTACTTCCCTGTACTATAAGTTAAAAACAATCCGGCCCGCCATAACGATGGAGCAGAAATTGAAAGACCAGAAAACGACCCATCCTAGGCTCCGAGAGTATGGGGGTGAGCGAGATATACAAAATTTCTGGAATGCCGTCGCGCCCTCAAAGGAACCCTCGACGCAGAGATGGTACGCGCCAATTCTGATCATACTGATCATCGGCAGCGTACCCTGGTACCGGGATGCAGGGCAGATGGGCAATATCGTCGCCGGATTTCCAACTTGGATCTGGACCAGCATTTTCTGCTCCATTGGCGTGGCCATCCTGACTGCCGTTGGGGTTCTCCTTTTCTGGAGTGACGACGATCCTGACTAAAGCCATAGGGAAGCAACCACTGTGAACGATACTGCATACCAACTGGGCTTGGCACCTATCATCGTACTCGCGATCTATCTGTTGATCATGATTGGGGTTGGCTGGGCAGGCAAAGTGAGCCGCAAAGAAAACACCCTTCGGGATTTCTATCTCGGCGGTTCGAGCTTTGGCATCTTTGTTCTATTCCTTACCTTGTTCGCTACCCAGTACAGCGGCAATACCATGCTGGGTTTCGCCGGGCGAGCCTATCGTCAGGGTGGCACCTATGTTGTCAGTATTATGTTTATGGTGCTGACCATTACAGTCATATCAATCTATGGACCGCGCCTGTTCCGGTTATCTAGAAAATTTGGCTACATCACGCCCGCTGACTATATCTTTCATCGATTCGGCTCGCATTGGTTACGAATCTTTTGCGTCCTGCTGCTCTGCTGGGGGCTGGCCAATTATATGCTTGAGCAATTGGTTGCCATGGGACATGCGATCGAGGGTTTGTCAGGCGGGCGCATCAATTTCATGGGTGGGGTTGTGGTTCTGGTGGTGGTGATGCTCACCTACGAAACCCTGGGGGGGATGCGATCAGTCGCCTGGACAGATGCCATCCAGGGCGTCTTGCTATTTGCCGGTTTCGCAACCATTCTTTACATTGTATTGACCGTGAATGGAGGAATACCCGCCGCAACGGAGTTAATTGCAGCCGACAAAGCGCAGATGGATAAACTCGAAGTGCCGGATTCAGGCGGGATTCGCACCTGGTTCAGCACCCTGGTTTTACTGATGTTCGGTGCCTCAGTGTACCCTCATGCAATCCAACGATTTTTCTCGGCACGCTCTCTTAGAACCTTGCGAATCTCACTTGCTGGCCTGGCATTCATGCCGTTCATCACAACCATGCTGGCATTTATCCTCGGATATATCGCTATCAGTCAGTTTAAAGGGCTCACACCTTTTGCCAGTGATCAGGTCACCCTGCTCATGTTGCTGGATATCATTAATGACAACCTTTTCATTCGATGGCTCGTTATCATGGTGTTCGTCGCGCTGGTTGCCGCGATTATGTCAACAACAGATTCAGCACTATTGTCCATCCAAAGTATGGTGATCAAAGATATTTACGCCGTTTATATTAATCCCAATGCCAGTCAGCAGGAGTTACTCTGGAAGGGAAAACTGTTTGGGTGGGTGCTTATTGTGTTCCTGGTCGCGATGACCTGGATATCACAACAGACTGAAAGTTCCCTCTGGCTGCTCATCAAACTCAAATTGGAATTCCTGGTGCAGATATCTCCGGTCTTTATTCTCGGACTTTTCTGGCGACGCCTATCGGGAACGAGTATCCTATGCGGCGTTGTCGTCGGAACCGGCATCACTTTGGTGTTATGGGTTGGAGCCATGCTGGGTGCCTGGGATGCAGCAGCAAGGTCGCCATTAGGCATCAGTGCCGGCGTCTGGGGGCTAGCCGCTAACTATACCATCTGTTTTGTGGGTGGGTGGCTCTGGCCTGAACCCCTGGTAAAGACGGATTAATTGCAAGGCAAGAACGTACTGGGCACCATCCAAGCAATACTAAGCGGATAGAGATGACTCACTAGCCGTCAGAAAACTCACGGGCACAATGTATAAGTACTTAACCATCGAAAAAGAAACCCTGCGTGAACTGTTAACCATTGCTTACCCCATGGTGGTATCTCAAGGTGCGTTTGCAGTCATGATCTTTACTGATCGCTACTTTATGTCACTCCTCAGCCCAACCCACATGGCTGCGTCGTTGGGTGGGGGTGTCGCCTCGTTCTTCTGCATGTCATTGTTTATTGGCATCCTCTCTTATGCCAATGCACTGGTTGCCCAATACTATGGAAAAAAGGAACTGGAAAAGTGCACCCGGGTTGTGACCCAGGGGCTCATACTGTGTTTAGGTTTTGTGCCAATGCTTTTGGTGATTGGCTATTTCGTTGGCTCATTGTTTTCCTTCATGGGCCATACGGCGGAGCTCGAAATCCTGGAGCGAAAATACTTTTATATTCTTATCTTCGGCTCCGGGATTGGGTTAGTAAAAACCTGCTTTGCTTCCTACTTCGCCGGAATTGCAAAAACCCGGGCAGTGATGATAGCTGATACGCTGGGTGTCACGATAAACATCCCACTGACCTACGCACTGATTTTTGGTGTATGGCACTTCCCTGAACTCGGTATCGAAGGCGCAGCGTATGCCACGATCATCAGCTCTATGGTTAGCCTGGGTATCTTTATGGCTTTTTATTTCCAGCGCGGCCACCGCAGCCGATACTATGTAGACCAGTCTCTGAAATTCGACAGGGGTATTCTTAATCGATACATCAGACTCGGCGTGCCCTCCGGCATAGAAATGTTTCTCAACGTCGCTGCCTTTAACCTGTTTTTACTCATGTTTCAGTCCTATGGCGTAGTCGAAGCGGCTTCCGCAGCCATCGTATTTAATTGGGATATTGTCTCGTTCGTTCCCATGATTGGCCTCAATGTTGCGATTATCAGCATGGTCGGGAGGTTTGTCGGTGAAAACAATCTGGATAGGATGCGCGAGGTGATGCTATCCGGATTTATGATTGGGTTAGGTTACTCCAGTATTCTTGCGGTCCTGTTTGTGGTTTTCAGAGAACCTCTGGTTGCGGTGTTTTTAGTCGACAGTCCACACTCTGAAGGTATATTGCATTTGTCCATGTTTATGATGCTGGGTCTGGCCAGTTATGTCATGGCTGATGCGATCATTCTGATTACTGGTGGCATACTCAGGGGCGCTGGCGATACACGCTGGTTAATGTGGGTTTCAATATTGTTGCATTGGTTAATGCTGCTGATTCAGTATTTCGTTATTAAAGTTCTGGGTATGGGCCCTAAAACTGCCTGGCTGGTATTTGTGGCAATGATACTGGTCACTGCTCTTTATTATCTCCTTCGCCTAAGAGGAGGAAAGTGGCGTACGCCGGAGGCCCTGGCCCGGGTAATGGCTGAGCAATAATAGGAAGAGAGCAAGCCCATCATAGGCTTTTATCTGTCATTAAATTTATTGTCCGACCACTCATTACCACAGCCACTGTTTTGACTAGTGTGTTGTTGAGTGAGCAACATTAGATTTCTAGCACGCCACCCAAAGAAATCGCCGCCGAGTTGAATTGATACATCATGGCGGATAGTGGCTCATATCTACTCCCAATGGCCAGGTTTAGGAAATTCCTAGACTTTTCAAGGCAGTAAACAGTGTTAACAGTTGAATATGGTGCCGGAAAGATTCAACTATCCCGTCCTAAGGCACCACTTAAGCCTTGAAAGCCTATTTTTATTGAGTTTAATCAAACTCCGTTCACTGTCAAAGGCATCTTTTTGTCTACTGTTTTGTCTACTGTGACTGTTAAAAACTGCCAAATCCGGGCAAAGTTTTAAAGGCAGAGAGGTACGTAGGAGGCCGCCCCATACCTCCCCCATGTATACAAGTCCTCTAACATTTTGATGTCTTTTCAGGTTGTAAAGTTGATGGGGTTTTGGGGCTTTTCAAATAGATGATGTATTTTTCAAGCTTTTAAAAGATTACAAAGTAGTCTATTAGTTTCGATGGGGCTATCCGGGGCCATATAGACCCACTAACCCAACAGTATCCTATAAGATACCTATAAGATGTTGTTCGGTTAAGTGTAAAAGAACTGGGTTTCTTCGATAGCGCTCCAGTCAGCTTCAAGTAGAGCTGTCCAATCTTCTATAGGGACTTTAGAGATCGCCACCTTTAATAGGAGGCCATCAGCCTCTAAATCTTTAACAGCATCTTTCAGCATGAAAAGATGTTGATGCTTGCGCTTTCGACCTTTATTTTCAGCTTTAAATTCAACAATGATTAAGCCCCAACGCTGGCGGCTGGGTAAAGTATTGCCAATCAATGATATCCTGCATCCTGAAAACCCTCAGCTCTCTTAGTCTTTATGGAGGGGTGCTGGCGGCTATCGGCTAGTTCTGGGATTTTAGTTCGAGAGGTTCATTAAAAACGATACTAAAATTTGTATGTGAATCCTATTTTGAACGATCTGGGTTTTTGCGATCTAGCACCATTTTTTGGCGCTCTCGCAACTATATCAGCATGGTCAGATACATTTTCAATTACAGCGTATACGTTCATGTTGTCACTTAATTGTTTTCTTAAGCCTAAGTCGAGGTACGTATAGGGTTCGATATTTTCAAATGCTCCACATTGTGCCGTTGAACAAGTACTTCCATACTTAGCAAGCCTCATGTCCCCACTTAGACCAGACTCTGTAACAAACCCAATTACAGCTGATAATTGTAAATCGGGAAAATATGGTACATCATCTCCTGCCGCAACAGTTCCCCAATAGTCTCCATTTTCGAAGCTAGTTTGGAATTCAGCTGAAGTATTTGACATAGTTAAAGCGATTGGAAATGTAACCCCACTACCTTGAAAAGCAGTAGAAGCTGTAATCTCTACACCTTTTACTTCAACTTCTCCACCGTTGAAAGTGTCTCCGGGATCACAATCTCCTCCACTTGAATTTTTACATTCTCCCACCAAATTCGCGTAATCACTTGAGAAATACATAACTTCTAATGCGGTAGTATCTTTGCTGTATCTGAAACCAAGTTCCATATTATCTGCTTCTTCGGCATCGCCACCAAATACTGGTGACATGCCTTGATGGAAACCTACAACTAATTTTAGGTTTTCATTCATGTCGTATGTAGCTCCAACTCCAGTAGTTGAATAGTCGCCAGAAAAATATTTTGGATAGCTAGAATTCGGTTGAGTTCTAGTGGGCACACCATCATCCCATCTCTTTTCTTCTTTATCAAATTCTTCGGATCTGTGTCCAACATTAACCACTAGGTCTCCCATAGTAATAGAGTTTTGAATAAACCATGATGTAGCTTCTGTTGTTCTATATCTGTTATTGCTTCCTGTAAAACCCGTTGAGCATGATACTAGAGCAGAAAGTGCCCCTCCGACGCTTTGGTTAGTACACTCATAACTTTGAAGCCTACTTTCAGAATCTTCCATTTTTCTATAGCCAACCGTTAAGGCATGATTACCAATTTCTTTCGAAAGATTAAATTGCATGCCATTATTCGTATAAAATCTGTTGTTGTGCTTTAACTTTACAGTTACGGCCAAGTCACCATCAAGGATGGCTTGAGCATTCACATCACCCGCGTTCGCTGCTGCAATTACTTCGTCAATACCATCTTCGACACCGTGATCTTTACCGTTGTTAGCTTTATCGACTTTAAACCAATCTCTATGAAAATCATTGCTCCATATAGTCGCCATTAAAGTAAATGCTTCAAAATCACCAACATATGCAACAGAAGTTTGCTCGCCGTCATTATTCATTACGTCATAGTGAGTCATCCCATACCTTTTTCTTGGGTTAGCATTAAAGCTAGCCTCACTTAGACCGACATATGTTTGATTGGACATTTCATCCATTTTAAGAAGCTTTAAAGTAACTTCATGAGCGCCAGATGTATAACGCAATTTAGCGAGAACATCTGATTTATCAAAACCTGTATCTCCGCCATTATTAGCTATGGAATCAAACCCTGCTGCTGAATTCTCATAGAATTCAAGTAAAGCTCCAATATTTCCAGAATTTAATCCGAAAGTAGCATGAATTGTTGAAAATGAGTCACTTCCTAGTTCCGGGGTTACAGAACCATAATTAGCTTCAGGTATAGGAGTACTAACCATGTTGATAGCGCCACCAATTGTGGCGGGTCCTTGAGTAATAGAAGCAGGCCCTTTAAGTACTTCAACTGCATGTATTCTTCCTGTAGTTGGGAAATAATAAGCAGATGCTGATGTATAAGGAGCTGGAGCAATAAGAACCCCATCTTCCATTAGGGTAACTTTTGCAGATCTGTCAGGTGCAGTACCTCTAATAGATATATTTGGTCTGAGACCATATCCATCTTCAGCTCTTACAAAAACACCCGGAACAGCTGATAATATTTTCTGAATATCAGTATCAACCATTCTAGTTAGATCTTGGTTAGAAAGAACTGTTGCAGAACCTGCTACATCCTCCTGAGACCCTACTATAGTAACGGTCTCGATAGTGTCGATATCCATCTCAGCATATGCGCTAATGCCACATAAAGCTAAGAAAGTATATGAAGTTAAAACTTTAATACTCATATTTCTGAAGAAGTTTTCTATTTGCAGTATTCTGTTCACTAATGATAATCATTATCATTAGCATTCGCAACAAATAGTTGTTGGAAATGTATTATCTGAAGAATTAGGCAGACGATTTGACAAATTTCATATAGCGCATTCTGGAATTATCCGTGTAGAGTGATTGGGGATTTTGGGGGCTTTTCAAATAGATGATGTGTTGTTCAAGCTTTTTTAAAAAATTACTAATTAGCCTATTAATTTCGGCGGGGCCATATAAACCCACTATGGTGTCAGGATCCTATAGGATACTTATAAGATGTTGACACCTTAAGCGTAAAAGAAGTGGGTTTCTTTGATAACGCCCCCGCCATCTTCAAGTAGAGCGGTCCAATCGGCTATAGGGACATTAGAGATCGCAGCCTTTATTGGGACTTCTTCATCATTTCCTCTTGGGCTAACGATGAACTAGAAGTGTCTCTTAGGCAATCAGGCTGATTGGTCCACATGGTGCTGACGAGGTACAGTAGCGCACGAACAAAGAATCAAAAATAGTAAAGTTCAAGCATTCTGGTGGGGTATTGGTGAAGGGGATGGTATTGAAGCATCTGAACTTGCTACCGTGAGAGGTGAGAAAGAGGTAGATCGTAAAGCAATTGATGTAAAAAACTGCGAATAATTGTATTTCCTTTTCTGCAAGGATTTATAGCAATTATCTGAATGATTATTCATAGAAATCTAACTTCTCTCACCCAATGACACACTTGTCAAAACAGAAGCTATGGTTGTTAGTGGTCAAACAACGAATATAAATGCAGGTAAAGAGCTATCTATGCATCCTCTGCGTGGCTCAGGCACCTGCGGGCAAGGTTGATAATGCCCCAAAACAACCAAGCTTGTCTGTGAAATAAGGCTTTTAATATTCGGTGACGAATCGATTCAAATACCTACAACAATCTGCTGATCGTAAACTCCATAAAGACTGACTATTTTAACATGCGCCGGATGACTTTGATCACGTCCTTAAGCTGGCTGAGATCGTCCGTTGAGCGCTTGACAAGCAATGTGCCTTGTAGCGTATTGAATATCATGCGAGACAGGCGAGCCGGTGTTTCGTCGAATGTCAGTTCTCCGCTTCTACGGCCATTTCGCAAAATGTGCTCAAGCCAGCTCTGGTGATCTTCCATGAATTGTTTGACTTCCAAACGCATTTGAGTTGGTAGCGCTGGGACTTCGCCGGCCAGCGCACCGCACAGACAGACCTTATCCGGCGTCTGAGCAAAGTGCAGGTAGGGCGAAAAGTAGAATTCCAGAACATCCCAGGTAGCTTTGTTTGGATCCTTTTTAATCGCCTCGAGCTCCGACGCAAAGGTGGCGCGATATCGTTGGATAATGGCAACACCCAAGTCCGCCTTGCTAGGAAAGTGATGGATGACACTTGGCTTTTTTATGCCGACCTGTGTGGCGATATCTTGAAAACTCATCGCTGTATAGCCTCGGGTCTGAATCAGTTCCTGGCCTACATCAAGAACTTTACTTGCAGTGTCGGTCATTTCTTTAGCTTGGGTGTATGTGCCTTGACGAAGGGTAACAATACCTCAAGTATTTGGGGAAGATGCGGCGCGAACTTGAATGAAGCGTTCGCGATCAGCGTGGTCGCTGCTCTTGTATTCGTAACCGGATGTAAATTGTCGCTGTACTGGTCATGGTGAAGGATCAGAGTAGCTGGCACCTTGAGCGCAGCCAATTCTTCGTCCTTCATACCCAACGCTGTTTGGTAGCGCGTCGCTTGCAAATGTTCTCCAGACGTTTTCATTGCCGCGAGGAAATCGGCGATGTTGGCATTAAGGAAACGTGCCCGTTTCTCTGCTGTGTTACGAGCCAGGTAGGCGCTCCAAAGCTCTGTTTCTGCCACGGCTTGCATTGTGGTTAGAGGTAAACCGCTGATGTGTTTCCTGGTTCTCAGCTTCTTCTCCGGCAGATATTTAAAAAAATAATCTTCTGATAAACGCGCCGCTGCGTAAGGGCCGCCTGTGAGCGGGGCAATGACGAGTGCGGCAATGTCCTCCGGATAGCGTGAAGCCAAAATCATGTTAGAGCGAGCACCAGAAGACATGCCAAAAAGCGAGGTTGGGGCTACACCAAGACGTTCTATCAGGACGTGTAAATCTTCCCCTTCTTCAACCATTTGCGGCTCGCCCCCGAACGTGACCTCCGACTGGCCTAAATTACGCCGATCATAAATGATGACTTTTAGCTCGGGTGCCGCCGCTGCCACATTTCGCGCAAAACCGCCAAAGCCATTCGTGTCGCCGTTACCGCCAGGGGTCACAATCAGCGGAATAGTGCCATTGGGGTTGTAGATTTCGACGTGTAGGGTAACGTCACGCTCAGGCCGGAGATCAACGGCATGAATCTCCATTTCCACCTTTTCAGCACCTTCCTCAGGGAGCGCTTTGAAATACACTGGGAAATAAGAATTGTTAGCCGCGCCGCGAAATAAAGTCACATCGATCTCATCGTTTTGGACGTCTATGACTTTTTCAGTGTTCGTCGCATAAGCGCTTTGCAAGGGATACAAAACTGTGATGAGCATGGCTGCAACTATGGTGCGATTATTCATAAATTTACTCAATATGCAGTTACCGTAGAACGAACATACCTACCGGTAGGTAGGGTGTCAAGCAGGTCTACGGCTTCCTGCTCATCCCCCCTTTTGAAGCCCTTCAAACTTTGCCCGGATTTAAAAGCTTTTAACAGTCACAGTAGACAAAACATTAGACAAAAAGATGCCTTTGACAGTGAACGGAGTTTGATTAAACTCAATAAAAATAGGCTTTCAAGGCTTAAGTGGTGCCTTAGGACGGGATAGTTGAATCTTTCCTGCACCATATCCAACTGTTAAAACTGTTAAAACTGTTAAAACTGTTAAAACTGTTAAAACTGTTAAA
>CAZGCW010000020.1:17798-28614 GCA_964524295.1 uncultured Pseudomonadales bacterium | reverse complement strand
ATTCAAACAGCGAAATCAGGTATCCATGGTAATTCGTCGCCTGGGAACAGACCTCCCGAGCTATAAAGACCTGGGCTTACCCGAGACGCTCATCCAATTAATAACACAAAAACGCGGCTTTATTTTGTTTGTTGGTGGCACGGGTTCTGGAAAATCAACCTCCCTGGCAGCCATGATTGACTACCGCAATGAACATACCGAAGGTCACATCATCACCATCGAAGATCCAATTGAATTTACGCACAATCACAAGAATTGCATCGTCAACCAAAGAGAGGTTGGCTCGGATACCGACTCCTTTGAAGATGCGCTGGCCAATACCCTCAGACAAGCCCCGGATGTCATTCTAATCGGTGAAATACGACACCGGGAAACCATGGAACATGCGCTGGCCTTTGCTGAAACCGGGCACTTGTGCGTGTCCACTCTTCATGCAAACAGCGCCAATCAGGCAATGGATAGAATTATTAACTTCTTCCCGGAAGAACGACATGCTCAACTGCTTCAGGATCTTTCACTTAATATGAGGGCGATTATATCCCAGCGCTTAATACCGACCCTGGATGGAAAAAGAGCCGCCGCAATTGAGATTCTGATTGGCACACCCAGAGCGGCAGATCTGATAGCCAGAGGTGAAGTCAGCGAACTCAAGGAACTGATGGAAAAATCAGAAGAACAAGGCATGCAAACCTTCGACCGAGCCCTCTACAAATTATATAAAGAAGGTAAAATCAGTTTGGAGGAAGCGCTCAAGAATGCGGATTCCAGAAACAATCTTCGTTTAAAAATCAGTCTGGACGAGTCCCAAGAAACAAAATCAGGAGGGGAACCCGAGGACTCCGCCAATACTCAAGAAAACAGTCAAACATCCTCCCAGCCCAGCCCAGCAGAGTCGCCTGCCGCGTCGGCGAAGACGCCGTCTGGACTCGATGATCTATCACTGGTCGATCTCGACGAAAGTCGATAACCCTGCCTACCCAGGTTTATCAAAGCGATTGCGTATTGAGATGATGACTCAATGCTTTATAAAAATTTGAAACAACTGGCAGGGAATAGGTAGATTTCCTTGCCACAAACCTGACCGGTCGGTTCAACCCCTGGTCTCCTAAATTAATGAGTTGCTCTTCCGCCACGCCCAGCGTTTTTGCAACGCCGATGGGCACCAACGCATGACCAAAGCCGGCTATGGCCATCTGCGCAACCGAAAAAAAGGATTCCAGTGCAACTTCACGACGAATATTCAAACGGGCCACATCGTCACCAAAAGACCGCCACGCGCCTGAGTGGTCCTCTATGCTGATCACCGGTAACTCCTGCCCTGAGGGCCAGTTAATCTCACCCAGCGCAGACGGGATAATGACCATCGCTTCATAAGTCAGGATCTCAGACTGCAAATCAGTATCATGGGAATCCAAACCGGTACAAATCCCGAGCATGAATTCGCCGGATCGAATTCTATCAAGCACTACCGAGGTGCGGTGCGCATGGAAAATCAATTGCACATCCGGCATCGTCATCTTAACGTCATAAAATGCGCTGGCACCCCAGGACGACAATATGGCATCTGAAACCCCAATGAGCAGTTCTCCACGAGAAGCAGAAATATCTTCCAAAAAAAGGTCTCGTAATTCCGACAGCACCGGGGATATCTTATCAACCAGTTTCTGCCCATGCCGAGTCAACTCGACTCGCCTACCCTTCTTCTGGATCAGCTTGCGGTCGTAGTATTTTTCCAGGGCGGCAATGCGTTTACTGACGGCCGACTGAGATATACGCAGCTCCGTGCTGGCTTCTATCATGGTGCCCGCTCGAGATAACGCCAACAATGTTTCAAGATTTTCAACCACTGCCTCTGGCCTCTTTCATTGCCTAGTAGAATGGTCACGATTTTAAGACAAAGCTTAACAAGAACCTATGCGTGATTCACACTAATGACGACCCGACCTAAGCAAAGCTGAATACGCTTAGGCTTATGATGATCAATGAGGTTATAACTAGGAACCCGAGTTTAAATCTGCTTCAATCGGCTGAATGACAAACAGTAGATCACCTTCATTTACCTGCTGGCCATTACTGACATTGATTCTATTAACGCGATACTGGCTCATGCTCGAATACAACTCTCCCTGCCCAGTTGAAAAACTCTTCAAACTACAGGAAGTAAACATCTTCATTGCTTCAAGCACACATAATGTATCCTCGACTGAAACCTGGTCTCCAACACTGACATACTCGGGCTCTGAAGGTGAAGGCGTTCTGAAAAA
Organism: uncultured Pseudomonadales bacterium; assembly: GCA_964524295.1. Taxonomy (GTDB): domain Bacteria; phylum Pseudomonadota; class Gammaproteobacteria; order Pseudomonadales; family Azotimanducaceae; genus UBA9926. The sequence goes on along the minus strand of CAZGCW010000020.1, from coordinate 26,350 downwards.
GACACCTGTAGAAGGTGACAGCACCTTCAACTCCTGACTGTTCTCAATTCGCAGCATATCCAGATCTATCACCTCGGCAGAGGAACCTGAGGCAATTTCAATCTCTTCTATCAGCGAAGGAACATCGGTTCGAGCCAGAAACTCGGTCAAGAAAGTCGTGTCATAATCACCCGACAAAAAGACTTCGTCCTGTAATACTCGCTTAATAAGACTGATATTGGTGCAAATCCCGTTGATGTTAATTCGATCAAGATAAGCCAGCATTCTCGCTATGGTATCTTCACGGTCAGTGCCATGGGCAATCACCTGAACAATCAAACTGTCATAAAACGGCGACACTGTTTTACCCTCACCCGCCATTGAAATCAGTTTAATATCATCTTGCTGAGGAAAATCACACACTGTCATCAATCCGGGCGTGGGTATAAAAGTCACATTACCATCTGCTTCCAAAGAGGCTTTCTCGGCATTAATTCTGACCTCCAGTGCATAACCTGACTCCTGGTACTCAACCGCCTCCAGCGATTCACCTGAAGCAATAGCAAACTGCTGCTTGACGATATCAATACCAGTGACGGCTTCCGTCACAGGGTGTTCTACCTGTAATCGCGTATTCATCTCCATGAAGTAAATAGCATCACTGGGCACGTCATAGATAAATTCCACTGTACCGGCGCCAATATAATCAACAGCATCGGCAATTCTCGCAGCACATTCTATTACCTCATTGCGAAGCGCCTTGGATAGCAATGTCGACCCTGATTCCTCCATCAACTTCTGATTATTGCGTTGTACGCTACAATCCCTAATACCAATCACACGCGTATTACCTTGCGTGTCACGCAATATCTGCGCTTCAATGTGGCGAAGCGAAGTAACACATTTTTCGATGTATATATCGCCATTGCCAAATGCGTTCCTGGCTTCTGTGGTGACCTGGTGATATAGCTGGTGCAGGTTTTCTGGCCGCTCTACCTTGACGATGCCTTTGCCGCCCCCGCCATGGACTGCTTTTAATAGGATCGGATAGCCGACCTGCTCTGCAAATTCTGCTGCAACTTCAGAAGATTCGACGATGCCATGACTGCCTGGGACCACGGGCACGTTGATACTCAGTGTCGTATTGATCGCATTGGACTTATTGCCCATGGTTTCCATACTAGACACTCTCGGGCCGATAAAGTTAATGCCTTTCTGCCTGACAAGACCTGCGAAATTAGGGGATTCAGAAAGGAAGCCTATTCCAGGATGTAAGGAGTCTACGCCTTCATTTTCGGCAATTTTTAAGATACTCAGCGCATTGAGATAACTTTCATCAGAGGTGTTACCTCCGATGCAAACCAGCGTTCCTCGCGCCTCATCATCACTAACCAGATCCGCCGCAACTGAGTCCATATCGGGGTCAGATTGCACCAGTACAGGATGATAATTCAATTCAAGAGCTTTGCTTACCAGCTTAACGGCTGTACAGCCTCTAGCGTGAATCAGCACCTTCTCTACTGGCCTGATGTGTTCAGCGTCAGAAAGTTCAGAGGAAGCCACGGACGGTTCATTTGCGGTTAGAACTCCAGACATGATACGGTCGATGACTTCTTCAATTGTTTCCGTCGGAACCGGTATGGCCGGGTCTACCCGGCGCAAGTCCTGCTCCAACTCGGTCGCAAAGGGATGCTTCACCAGGCCTTGCATTGCGCCTGGGGTCATCGACAGGTAATTACTCAACAGGCAGGTGTAGGGGAGATTTCTCTCCACAACGGCCTGGCCCGCAAAAGGCATACTACAACCGGAAAAATAATAAGTCTGGGCTAAAGGATGAGTCACAAAGCTAGCCTGAGCACCACCGGTACAATCGCCATAACCAAAGATAATAATCGGCAGGTCATTGTCCCTGACGAATCGAGTAATACGGTCATTGACCACGGCCATTGTGAAAAGTGCCGCAGCGCCTTCTTTGGTCTGCATACCACCTGACGAAATGAAACAAACGACGGGAAGGCGTTGCGACGCGCATTCGACTAGCAACTTGCAAAACCGAACACAATCTGAGTTATCGATACTGCCTGCCTGAAAAGCCACATTAGACAATACCATCCCCACTCGATAACTGGACTCGCTGGTATTAAAATCACCAATCCCAGTAATCAGCCCATGTGGCCGAACATCATTCTTAAGGGCCGATTCAATGGACGGCCTGAAGGTTGGGAAGGACACTGGATTAGCGGACATCAAGTTAGCGCTGGTTTCTTCAAAGCCGGAAACATAGCGCTCGAGCAATGTTTCAAAGCGCGTCTGCTTGGAGCGTTTTTCACGGGTGAGTAATTCATTGAAAAGCAGATCCCTGTAGGCAATGGTCAACCGGTTCCAGAAATCCTTTCTCCTGCCAATACGGGCTGGTTCAAGCTTTCCTTTAAAAGGCCTGCCATGACGGTTTGCATTGTGATAATCAGGAAGCACCTTCTCAAAAACATGACTTATAACGACAAAAAGAGTGTCTGATTTATCCTTATGAACCACTCTCATCCATTCTTCTACGGCTTTTAAAAACACGCTACCACCGAAGTACTGACCGAGCTGTTCGATCCAGACAGAAAAATCACTCTTGATCTCAGTTGATTCAATATCCGAAAACAAAGGCATTTGGGCAACCTGAGAAACAGCCTGCGCGAGCAGTTTTTCTATAATTTCCCCAGACAGATGGCGTGAATCATGGGCTTCCCGGGCAATTGCAACCAGTTCAGCCAAGAGGACATCGTAGGTGGTCGAAAAAACCACTAAATTCCGACACTCCTGGAGAAAATGGACATTCACATCCTCATCTAATAAAACCTCAAGAATGGTCAGATCCTGGTCCGTGTTCTCCTGGTTTTTCCCTGATGTTCTATGCAGGTGCGACCAGAGCGCATCTTCCAGCAATCGACGATTCAGGGGAATCATCGATGCAGACGATTCCTTATCTTTAACCAAACCCTGAGTCTGGGGAGAAAGGCTGATTCCAGCCAAACGGGCTTCATCAAAAAGATCCTCTTCCTCAAGAATCAAATTCAGTTCAGAAGCCAACTGCGCCCTAAGGAAGTCAGGTTTCTTCTGTTCTATAAATGCTGGGTCAAATAATTTCCGACCATCATAACTAAACAGAGATTTGAGATGCTGGACAAATGGCTCATCACACTCAGACATAGAGACCAGCAAGGTCTTGACCTCTTTAATTTCTTCCGTCGCCAGCAGATAAATACTGGACTCATACTCGTTCAGGTGTTCTATCAGCGCCAGAAGGTTATCTTTAGCATTTCCCTTCCAACGGTTAAAAAGATGCAGGCCAGCAACCATGCACAGCTCCTGACGAGCTTTCTCAAAGTTCTTTTCTGGCTCACCAAAAATCAGCTTCCGTAAAGTACCCTGTTCGTCTCCGAGTCGCTCTCGCTTTTCAACAAAATTCTTCCAAACCTTATTCAGGTTATCGTCATACAAAACTTTATCTGGATCTTGCAGCCAGTTTAGAAACGCCGCGCGCCGCTCTCTGTGAACTCGCTGGGCCAACTCCCCAGCAGGAATTTCCACGTTAGCCAATCGGCCGTACTGAGTTGTGGTCGTAGCTTTAATCCTGCTTCGCAGTCCGAGATAACGCAGATATCGATAAGCAACGCCAAAAACATTCGGATATTCTGTAGGTGATGTCCTCAGCTTCAAGCTGGAACTGGCATTAACTGCGGCCAGATACTCAGACATGTTCAAGTAGCGATTAATATTTCGATGGTAATGATCGAGGATTTCTGGATGCTCACCAACAAACTGCCGGGCACCTTCTTCGATAGAAGAAATTGCGGCAACGATAACATCCCTAAGATTATGGATGTTTTCAGCTTCTCCTGGGTCATAATCAACGATGCCGTCAATATTTCCCTGTCGATACAGTTCAAAAGAAGAAACCCCGACAAACTTGGCACATTCCTGCCAGGATAAATTATAGCGAGTCACCAAACTTGCAAGACTACGCGGATGAATCGTATTGAAAACACCGGTCCGTAAACTCAGTAGTAAATTACTGGCCGCAAGTGGAATCGCCCCTCCCGAATAACCTTGACCGACTATGATGCCAACTGTCGGAACGTCAACATTACATAATTCTGCTATCAGTCTAGAAATCGAATGAGCTTGATTAGCCGCATTGGCCTGCTCATAAGGATCAGCGCCTGGCGTATCCATAAAAGTAACAATCGGCAACGATCGGATAGCGAACCCGATGGCACGGACTGCAGCAGCCTGATGGTGCTCCGGCCCCCAGACACCGCTACCAAAAGCTCGATCCTGGGCAATCACGCCGATGGTTCGAGGGCGACCATCAAAATTCATTTTCAACTCACAGGCGAAGTAGGGCCCCAGCCTTTCTTCATCACTGATCGGCAGGCCCAAAGCCTCTATAATTTGACGCGCTCCCGGCCGGGTCGATTCCTCACTCGGTAATACCGTAGCCGCAATATACTCATCCACTTCCATTGACTGAAGCTTCTGCAGCTGAATATTGACCTCTTGCTCAGACAATAGTCCTTTCAGTGGCGCAGCGGGTCCTTTCTGCGGAAAAAGAGAAAAATCCTCAGAAAGGGTTTCCGCATTCAAATAAAGTTGATCAATTGATTCTGGCTTTTGTGCCATATTCTTGTGAAATCCCTTGGTTACAGCTTGAATAACTGACTAATCTGGAAAATTCGACAGCAAATTTCGGCAATTAGTTCCATTGCCAGATTGAAAATTGATGCTTTTTAGCACCCCGCTTTTACCCTGCTGCGATCGAGCAGACAAGCCTACTGTATGCCCCGAACGGATGCAATCAATGCTTGTATCTAAACCGCTACCCAATGCTGCACTCAGGTCAGCTGTGACTGGGCCATTTCGGCACCACAACACCGAAAGACGAGCCTGTTCAATCAATATCTTTTAAGGGTATTTTTCCAATCTTAGCCTGCCATTGCCGCGGCCCGCTGGAATGGACTGCATCTCCCTTGCAATCCACCGCGACCGTCACGGGCATATCGTCAACTTCAAATTCGTGAATCGCTTCCATACCCAATTCCGGAAAAGCAACCACCCGCGAGGCCTTAATCGCCTTAGATACAAGAAAGGCTGCGCCACCGACTGCCATAAGATAGACAGCACCGTGTCGCTTGATCGCTTCAATAGCAACGGGCCCTCGCTCAGCCTTCCCGATCATGCCGAGCAATCCCGTTTTCGACAGCATCAATTCAGTAAAACTATCCATTCTAGTGGCGGTGGTCGGACCCGCAGGTCCGACGGTTTCGCCTTCTACGGGATCAACAGGACCCACGTAGTATATAAACCGGCCCTCGAGATCCACTCCTTCGGGCAGATCCTGACCTGACTCATACAGGTCGCGGATCTTTTTATGGGCGGCATCTCGACCGGTTAACATCTTACCTTTGAGTAATAGAGTTTCACCTGGTTTCCAGGTGGCCATATCCTCCCGGGTTACCTTATCGAGATCAACCCGCCTGGAGTTAGGTCCAGCAGCCCAGGTAATATCAGGCCAATCACCCAATTCAGGCACCGGCAATTCAGCAACGCCACTACCATCAAGCGTGAAATGCACGTGCCGGGTGGCTGCACAATTGGGTATCATAGCCACCGGTAAGTTTGCAGCATGAGTCGGATAATCCAGGACTTTTACATCCAGCACGGTCGTCAACCCGCCCAGCCCCTGCGCACCAATACCCAGGTTGTTCACCTTTTCGAAGATCTCTAATCGCAATTCTTCAGCCCGACTGGCCGGGCCTCTATCTATCAAATCCTGAATATCAACACTGTCCATCAGCGACCGTTTTGCCAGTAGCATGGCTTTTTCGGCGGTTCCGCCTATGCCGATGCCCAGCATCCCAGGTGGACACCAACCTGCACCCATCGTAGGAACCGTATCAAGCACCCAATCAACAATACTATCGGCAGGGTTGAGCATGACAAACCGGGATTTTGCTTCAGAACCACCCCCTTTCGCTGCAACACTGATTTCCACCTTGTCTCCAGGAACCAACTCAGTATGAATGACCGCAGGCGTGTTATCCTGAGTATTAATTCTGCGTCCCGCCGGGTCTGCCAGAACAGAGGCGCGAAGGATATTATCAGGTTGCTGGTAAGCGGCCCTGACACCGGCATTGATCATATCGTCCAAAGACAGCTCAGTTTCGAACCGAACATTCATTCCTACTGATATAAAAATATTGACGATACCGGTATCCTGGCAGATAGGCCTTTTCCCTTCTGCACACATACGGGAATTGATCAATATCTGGGCCATCGCATCTTTTGCGGCAACAGATTGTTCGCGCTGATAGGCATCCCCAAGGGCACGAATAAAATCGGGCGGATGATAATAGGAGATGTACTGCAAGGCGTCCTGAATACTCTGGATCAGGTCGTGCTGTTGAATCACTGCCATGGTCTCGTTTTTCAAGCTACTGACTCCTGAACCATCAATCAAGCGTACATCAAGCGAGTTAAAGCCTCAGCCACACACACTGGCTTATCGACCCCTTCCCGCTCAATCGTGACTTCTTTCTTAAGCTGAATCGTATTGGCAGCCTTTAGTTCAGCGACCAGAAACCGATGACTCGCCCTGATCTTGGAGTTAACCGGGACCGGCCCAGGAAAGCGCACTTTTTCCAGTCCATAGTTAACCCCCATAAAAACACCTTCAAGTGCTTCAGGTTTCAATACCGGGACGCTGCTACCAAGGTGAACAACTAAAGATAAAGTCAGAAAACCGTGCGCTATCGTCGTTTTATAAGGAGACAACTGCGCTGACTTCTCTGGATCAATATGGATGAACTGATGATCTAAAGTCGCATCCGCAAAAAGATTAATGCGATCCTGGTCTACTTCAAACCAGTCTCCAACCCCCTCTTGTTGACCTTCTATGGTCTTGAATATGGCAAGGGCTTGTTGAGCATAATCGGACATGATGGGTCTCCTAAAAAAGATTAAGGTTGATACTGCCAGTTTATCATAAACTACCTATTTATAAGGCTGATCAGTAGCTTGCAAAAGCTGCATGGTTTATCCTACAGCGCTTATATCGACTGCTGGATAATTTACATCCTGGCGTGCCGACATTACCAACAACCGGAAACAAGGAATTCATGATGTCAAAAGAGGTCTATATCGCGGCAGGTGCGCGTACGCCCATGGGTGGTTTACAGGGTGACCTGGGCTCGCTGACTGCTGTCCAACTCGGCTCAGTCGCCATAAAAAACGCGGTCGAACGGGCTGGCCTCGAGGGCGAGGATGTGGATGAAATCATTATGGGTTGTGTCCTCCCAAGCGGCCTCAGGCAGGGGCCAGCCCGTCAAGCCGGCATTGATGCAGGCATCCCCGACAGCGTCGGAGCAACCACCATCAACAAACTCTGCGGATCTGGTATGAAAGCGACCATGCTGGCTCACGACTTGATCAAAGCCGGCACGAATAAAATCATGGTGGCTGGAGGTATGGAAAGCATGAGCAACGCTCCCTACCTTTTACCCAAAGTGCGCAATGGCATGCGAATGGGCCATGGTGAGATGCAGGATGTGATGTTCACCGATGGACTGGAAGATGCCAAAACAGGCAAACTGATGGGGGCCTTTGCACAGGAAGTTGCCGACGAGCACCAACTCACCCGCAAAGACATGGACGACTTCGCTATTTCTTCGCTGCATAAAGCAGTGACGGCCATTGAAACTGGCGCCCTTGATGCCGAGATCGCTGAAGTCAGTATTAAGGATCGCAGTGGCGAGCGCACCATTCGCGTCGACGAGCAACCAGGCAAAGCTAATTTAGAAAAAATTCCCAACCTGCGACCGGCATTCAAAGCAGATGGCACCGTCACCGCGGCTAATTCAAGTTCAATATCAGATGGCGCCTCTGCCCTGATTCTGGTTGATGAGGCCACCTTACTGGATCGTGGCCTGGAACCCATGGCGAAAATTATCGCGCACAGTACCCACTCTCGCCATCCGTCAGAATTCACATTGGCACCAATTGATGCCATCAAGAAAGTTCTGGCGGCTGCCAACTGGGAAAAAGACGATGTCGATCTATTTGAAATCAACGAAGCCTTTGCCATGGTGACCATGCTGGCTCAGCAAGAACTGAACATTGACCCGGCCAAAGTCAATATCCATGGCGGTGCCTGTGCCCAAGGACACCCTATCGGGTCGACAGGGGCACGCATCATCGTCTCATTAATGTACGCGCTGAAACGCCTGAACAAAACCCGGGGTGTCGCCGCGTTATGCATTGGCGGTGGCGAAGCAACCGCAATCGCTATTGAGATCGTTTAGAACCCCTACCTGGTCAATAATTACACTGTGTTTATTCGATTCGGGAAGGTTAATGTAGATTTAAGGTAGGGGAACCGTCTACAATTTGTCGGATTTACAGCAATTAGGAATCACATCGTGACACGTCTGCCGGTAATCGTTGGATTCGGAGGAATTAATCCCGCCGGACGTAGCTCAGGCCATCACGCCTATCGACGCACTGTGTTCGATAAATTACCGAAGAAC
>CAZGCW010000020.1:985-17788 GCA_964524295.1 uncultured Pseudomonadales bacterium | reverse complement strand
CCAACAGAAGCTGGTGTTGGAGGAAACCGATCGGGAAACCCTGAATGCACTGGCCGCATTGATGAACTGCGCCGCTGATGAAGCCCACATTCTTAACCACACCCTGATTCGAAAACTCGAAACCAATCTCTTTGACCCAGCAGACATCCGTCTTAATAAGTCTGCTCAAATGGGGCCCGTAGACAGCAAAGTAATCGAATTCACCATGAAACGCAGCCATTTACCTGCGCGCATACCGCCAGAGTGGACCATTTCAGATGCTGCTGGCAATGGTCAGGTGCTCATCCGCACACTACAACCATTGGATGTATTGTTCCCTGATAAGCGTCATTCAAAAGTCAATTCCGCGGGCCAGTTACCCTCCGGGTTTGATCCGGAATCTTTGTACCAGAGTCGAAATCACCCCCGCGGACTGCAACTCACTGTCTATGGCGCCTCGGATGCCATCCAGTCTCTTGGCATCCCCTGGCAGGCCGTAAAAGACAAGGTCGCCGCAGATCAGTTTTCAGTCTATGCCAGCAGCGCCATGGGACAACTTGATAACAATGGCTCAGGCGCAATGCTTCAATCAACCATGCTGGGGAAACGGGTCAGCTCAAAGAACTGCGCATTGGGACTGGCCCAGATGACCGCTGACTTCGTCAATGCCTACGTCATCGGCAGCGTCGGCTCAACCGGCGCTAACGTGGGTGCCTGTGCGACCTTTCTATATAATCTCAGGCAAGGTATTCAGGACATTCGGTCTGGAAAATACCGGGTGGTCATCGTCGGCTCGAGTGAAGCACCTTTAACACCGGAGGTAATTGAAGGTTATCGGACCATGGGGGCACTCGCTGAAGACGATGCCTTGGCCAAACTAGGACCTCTTAACCATCAACTTGCTTGTCGGCCATTCGGAGATAACTGCGGTTTTACTCTGGCAGAAGCATCCCAATTCCTGGTTTTATTTGACGATGAACTAGCCATGGAGATGGGTGCTCACATTTATGGCTCAGTCGCTGATGTGTTCATTAATGCTGATGGTTTCAAAAAATCCATTCCAGGACCGGGTATAGGTAACTACATCACCGTCGGCAAGGCGATGGCGACCATCAAGAGCCTGCTTGGCGAGCACAGTCTCAAGCACAGCTCCTACATGCAAGCCCATGGTACCGGAACCCCACAGAACAGGGTGACTGAGTCGCATATATTCAATGAACTCGCCAAAGCCTATGGCATGACGAACTGGCCTGTTACCGCCATTAAAGCTTACCTCGGCCATTCTCTATCCTGCGCTTCCGCCGATCAAATCATATCTTCTCTCGGCGTATGGCATGATGGCATCATTCCGGGAATACAGACAACGTCAGCTCTGGCAGAAGACGTCCATAGCAGCCATCTAAATTTTCTACTCAAACATACCGAAATCAACCCAAAGGCAATGGCAGCGACGTTAATCAACTCAAAAGGCTTTGGCGGCAATAATGCAACCGCAGCGATTCTTTCACCCAGTGTCACTGAATCCATGTTGCAGAAAAGGTACGGTAAGAAACGATTCACGGACTATCAAAGAACACATCAGGGTGTTGATGCCGCCACCCAAGCTTATGACGAACAAACGATTGCCGGCAAAACTGAACTCATTTACCAGTTCGGGCAAGGTGTCGTAGAAGGATCTGAGCTTGCCATCGAGGCTGATCACATAGCCATACCGGGTCATCAGAAAAAAATAGACCTAACGACAACGAATCCGTACCCAGATATGACCTAGGCGATTTCCCGGGTTGCACGAAACTCTATCTCAGGCCAGCGCTCCTCAGTTAACGTCAGGTTGACTCGAGTCGGCGCCAGGTAAGTCAGATGGCCGCCGCCATCCATTGCAAGATGGGTCACCGCTTTACGTTCAAATTCTGCGAGCTGTTTCATATCCGAGCTTGATATCCATCGAGCTGTGCTGACACTCACCGGTTCATAACCACACTCAACCTTGTACTCTTCCTTTAAACGAAATGCGACAACATCAAACTGCAGAATGCCAACAGCACCCAAAATCAGGTCATTGGATGCCTTGGGCATAAATACCTGGGTGGCGCCCTCTTCTGATAGTTGGGTCAGGCCTTGCCTTAGCTGTTTGCTCTTAAGCGGGTCTTTCAATTTTACCCGTCTGAATAGTTCCGGGGCAAAATGGGGAATGCCGATAAAAGAAGTTTTCTTGCCAGAAGTAAATGTATCCCCAATCTGTATGGTACCGTGATTATGCAAACCGATGATGTCCCCCGAAAAAGCACGCCCGGCTGTGGAGCGCCCTCCTGCAAGAAAAGTAACCGCATCTGTTACTTTAATATCTTTACCAATGCGGACATGGTGCATTTTCATACCCTGCTGATAACTACCCGAGCAAATCCGCATAAAAGCCATACGATCTCGATGCTTGGGATCCATATTGGCCTGGATCTTAAAAACAAAACCGCTGAACTGTTCATCTTTAGGGTCAACCGGCTGCTCAGTCGTCAATCGCTGAATAGGCGCTGGAGAAACCTTAACGAATCCATCCAGCATTTCCATTACGCCGAAATTACGTAATGCAGAACCAAAATAGACCGGCGTTAATTGACCATCAAGATAACGCTGTTGATCGAATTCATGAGAAGCGCCACGCACCAGCTCGATCTCTTCCAGCAAATCTTCTAACTGATCGCCCAAGAAGGAAGCGGCTTCGGTGCTATGAATCCCCTTGATAAGATCAGTTTCAGCAGCGGGACCATCTACACCGCGTTGATAGGGATAGATGACATCCTGATAAAGATGATAAACCCCTCTGAACTGATTTCCAGCACCAATGGGCCAGGTCATCGGAGCACATTCGATTTTCATAATCGATTCGACCTCGTCCAAGAGCTCAATAGGGTCACGTATTTCTCGATCCAGTTTATTTATGAAGGTGAGAATCGGGGTGTCCCGCAACCGACACACCTCCATTAACTTGACCGTTCTGTCCTCCACACCCTTGGCGCCATCAATTACCATCAATACCGAGTCAACCGCAGTTAAAGTCCTATAGGTATCCTCAGAGAAATCTTCATGCCCGGGCGTATCCAAAAGATTGACGACGCAATCAGCATAAGGAAACTGCATCACCGAAGTCGTGACGGAAATACCCCTTTGTTTCTCCAGTTCCATCCAATCGGATGTCGCATAACGGTCAGACTTCTTCGACTTCACGGTTCCTGCCAGCTGAATAGCTTTACCTAGCAGCAGTAATTTTTCTGTGATGGTTGTCTTACCTGCGTCTGGGTGGGAAATGATCGCAAACGTCCTGCGTCGATCTACTTCATTTGCAATCATAACTGTGGTCTCTGTTTAGAGACTGCATTATACCGACCTAGATACTATTATGTTGGACTAGATCAACTCTTTCGCCATGACCAGCGCATCTTCTCTAGAGGTGACCCCGGGATAGTAGCCCTTACGTCGCCCGATTTCGTTGAAACCCAAACTATCATAGAGAGTTCTCGCTGCCACATTCGATGGTCGGACTTCAAGGAAGATACTACTGGCGCGCCGACGTCGTGCCTGGCCCAGCAAATGTAGGGTCATTTTACGCCCCAGTCCTTGCCCTTGCAGTCGTGCATTAACACACACATTCAGCAAATGGGCTTCACCGGCTCCAATCGATAACAGACCATGACCGGCGATCATGTCTTCAAGCAGCAAAACCCATGATTCTCCCTTTTGTTTCAGACAATCCCGGAAGATAGCCTCACTCCAGGGATGGGCGTAGGCTGACCTTTCGTTACAGATTACCGCGGACAGATCGGCGGGTCCCATGACCCGGAACTCAGGATCAGAGATCACGAGGCCTTGCCTTGGATGCCATTAAATCTTCCCAGAATTTTCTTTTTACAGCTGCACTGGCCTGAAAGTCATCCAGGTTATTAATCAACACGTAATCGCTGTTTCGGTTATCAAGCAAATCCAATAGCTTATTAGTGTGCGCAGAGATTTTTGTATGAACATCTAGGACCAGTATCAGAGGCCTGGGCAGGGTAGAGACAAGCTGACTGAGTGCTGGGGAAAAATCCACCGGGGCTCTATTTCCCTGAATAGCCAGAACGGAAACAACCGGCCTTGAAGGAGCCCGATTATAGGCTCGGGCAAAGTCAGAGCATAGCCGCTGAAGCGCATCCGGCAATGCTTCTGCCTCCTTCTGGTCAACGCCAACAACCATCGCCAGAGATTGAAAATTCAGGAAATGAAACGTCTGCGGAGCAACCTCCGTACTGGGTGTTTCAGCAACCAAAGGCGCTGAACTGGGCGGGCTGTCCGTGTTTACTGCCGCCACAGAACTTCCTCGCTCGGTCCAGCGGTCAATTCCCATGGCCTGAAGATACTGATTTAACAAACCAGTAACCCCAGACTCTGCATCCATCGCGTCAACTCAGTCCAGCGACTATTCTTTTTCATCACGTTTTCTTTGTCCATAATCTTGCCAAGGCTCATCACGACGTCTGATTACTTCTTTAAAGCCGCGCTCTTCGAAGGATTCAACCCAGCGATAGGCTTCCTCTGTATGACGTGCCATGCCATCAAAAAAAGTACCTAGCATCTGCGTGGTCCTCAAGCCCATATTTTCGAAAGCCTGATTAATCAATAACTTATTCAAGGCCAACTGGTTGGCCGGAATATTAATAAACTGTTTAGCGGCAAGTTCGACCTGATCGGAAAGCTCCGCTTCGGGGAAAACTTCTGAAACCAGGCCAATTCGATAAGCTGTTTCAGCATTGATGGCTTTACCTGTCAATAAAAACTGCTTGGCATGTTCCAGACCCAATCGGTACACCCACATCATCGTGGTGGGCGTTCCATAAATTCGACTGGGAGCATAACCAATGTAGGCATTGTCTGCCATATAGAGTAAATCACAACACAGCACCAGATCCGTCGCACCGCCAATTGCCCAACCCCTTATCTCACCGATAACTGGTTTCGGACACTCCCATATACTCATGAACCTGCGTACATTATTGCCCATCATCCGATAATCCCTCACCGGGTCCCAGGCACCTTCCCTGGCATCAATGGGTGCTGATCCGAAAGCTCGGTCAAATCGTTCCTCTGACTGAGTCAAATCATAACCGGCGGTAAAAGTATCGCCCACACCCCTCAGGACAATCGCTGCCACAGCGGCACTCCTAGTAGCCCGATTAACACCTTCTTCAATGCCACTAATGACCGCTTCGGTCAGTGTGTTTTTCTTATCAGGGCGATTAATTGCAATAATCGCAATCCCTTCGCTTTCCTGATAGAGAACCGCCTCATCATCTTTCATGCTGTTTCCTTGTTATCGACCCAATCGGGTTTGCGTGCGAACACAAAGCAGAAACTGCCAAGGAATGCCGCACAAGCCAGGCTTGCCAGACCCATCTTATAGTCACCGGATAGATCTGCCATATAGCCAGCGATAATAGGCCCACCCGCCATTCCAAACATTAAAATTAACGATGAAAATCCCATAATAGTCCCAAATGCACTCGGGCCAAAATAGTCAGCCCTAATTGCCACCATCAGTGGCCCACGAATCCCCCAGGCTAAACCGTGCATGACCGCGAACAAAATTACATCCGTTAAGCTACTCGCGTAGGCTAATACCCACAGCGCTATGCCATGTACCATCATGCAGATAGTACACAGCCATCGTTTGTTATAGCGATCGCCTAGATAGCCGCCAACGATCTGACCCAACATCTGAAATCCGGTCAACAGGGACACGATCAGGGCTGCTTGGGTTAGGCTATAACCAAGGCCTTCAGACAGATGGGGAACCAGATGAACCATGACCACGGAAACACACAACAGTGCCGATGCATGGCCCAGAGAAACCAACCAAAACGCAGACGTGGCCATGGCCTGCCTGGCACTGAAATCAGTCCGCAGGGCCTGACCCACCTCTGTCGTTGACAATTCAAAGCGCTGACCATCTGCAACCTCTCCGTAATCTGCTGGTCGATGGCGTACCAGTTGCGCCAGAGGTAAGCCGATCAGCAGGACAACCAATCCAGAATAAAACGCCGTCATCCGCCAGCCAATGGCTTGCAGGCAGATCACTAAAAGCGGCACTGCTAACCCCCCCAGAGAATATCCAATCTGGGATATTGCGACCGCTTTAGAACGATGCTGCCTGAACCAATTAACAATGCCCACCATCACGGTGGCAAACCCGCCTAAACTGGAACCAATAGCGACAAGCGCAAACGACAAATAAAATCCCAACAGACTATTAATAGAGGAAAAACTAAAAAAACCGAGCGCAAATATCAATATACCAATAGTTAGGATAAATCTCGGTCCATACCGGTCTACCAACCAGCCCTGGAGCGGTCCTAACACCCCGCTTTCCACCCTGGCCAATGCAAATGCACCAGCGACCATTGTTTTGCTCCAGCCAAAATCCTCCTGCAACAACACGACGTAAGCGCCATAAGACTGCATCCAGAGCAAGCCGGACAGCAATTGCAACCCAGATGCCGAGGCGACAATGTACCAGCCAAAGAAGACCTTTCCCTTGGGACGTAGTGCCTGGTCAAATGAAGTTAAAAAATTACCCACGAATACTTATCCCCAAAGACAAAAGCGAATTTCATTTAGCTTTAAACGAGTCGCTTATTTGTCAGGTAAAACGCTGACTTTCCCAGTAAAAAACTGACGTACGAAATGAATCGATGATTTACAGATATTTAGCCCTGGTCAGCCACCGATGCAGCGTCTTCTGCATTCTCCAGATCTTTGCTTCAGGATAAAGAGTTTCCGTCATCAAACTACCTGGCTCTGCCAGGTTACGCAAACGCAAACTACAATCCAGATCCTTGCAAACCACATTGGCAATGGTTCTTCGCCCTTGGCTGCCTTTTTCAGTGACCGTAAACATAGCGGTTCCATCTAGTCTATGAACATGATGACACAGACAACACATATCGAGTCTTACCCGGGTAGACGATCTTAACAATCGACGCATTACAATGCCTTTGAGACTGCCATCCTGAGGAGAAACCAGGACGACATAGCCCAAATGCCCAGAAGGATGAATCCAACCAAAAAAATCTCGATTCGACCAGGTTATATGGCTCAGATCAGGAATCCAGATGTCATCCTCACTGGGCTCAAAACTTCCTTTCAGAGCATCTGCTGATATTTCATCCATTTACAACTATTCCCTCAATGGGCCCTTTCTCAATTGAGAAACTCTTCATACTATTGCAAGCCTAAGAAAAATAAATCAAGCTAAATGCAGATACACAAGCACTGGTATCGTCACTGATACTATCACAGCCCACCCGTTAAATTTGAGAACCGTATGATACGACTGGAGAAACAAAATCAAACTTTCATTCTTACTTTGGATGACGGGGAAAACCGCTGGAATACGACTTTTGTCCGTGAAATCGCCACAGCGCTTGATGAAGTAGAGGCATCGGTCGGCCCGGCTGCACTGGTGACTACCGCTTCAGACCCAAAATTCTTTTCTAACGGCCTGGACCTGGAGTGGCGAGCCAGTTCGGGCAATCACCCCGGCGGTGACAAAAACGCTTTTGGCGCCGAATTTATGATGCTGATGGGCCGGATTATAACGCTACCCCTACCTTCTATTTGTGCCATCAATGGCCATGCCTTTGGTGCTGGGTTCATGATGGCACTCTGTCACGATGTTCGCTTGATGAGGCAAGATCGCGGCTTTGTCTGTGCCAACGAAGTCGAAATTGGCATGGTCATTCCTGACCCTGAGCTCGCCTTATTCCAGCATAAACTACCCGCCAATGTATTCTTTGAAACTGTCCAGCTAGCGCGGCGCTGGACTGGACCGGAAGCAGCGGAGGCCGGTATTGTCAGTCAGGTATACAGTCAGGAAGACCTACTTGAACAAGCACTCAACCAGGCCCAATCTCTAGCAAGGCTGGGAGAGAACCGCAAAGTATACGGGCAAATGAAAGAACGCCTGTTTGGTTCAAATACGGCTATCAATACGCCCCATGGCGCAGCCCATTTGCTGAAATCAGTATCTACTAAAGGGTAGATTAGCTGACCGGCCGATGCAGTTCAAAAAACTGAATAGGTAGGGCGTTGCCAGTAAAACCCGTGTGACGCTTAACACACGACCCTCACTGACAACCGCTAATGACCCATCCACTTGTAATCCATCCGTGTCCGACTGGCGTTTAATAACACTTTGGGGTGTAATGAATTTATTCTGCATGGGGTAAATAATATGAAGGTCAGTAACGCTTTGACTGCCTCTTGACCTTCTTTAAAATGAACACATAATTTTCTCTATGGGCAGCATCATCAACAGGCAAGGAAACAATTTATGGCTAAGGTTTTAGATCTCTACATTAATGGTGAGTTCCGACCGGGAAAGGGCGACGACACGATAGCTGTGTTAAACCCGGCGACCCAGGACATCATCGTCGAGGCTCCCTGCGCAACGGCTGATGAAATCAGCGAAGCCGTCGCCGCCGGAAAGAAAGCTTTTGATGAATGGCGCCTCGTACCCTCACCTGAACGTGCCCGGCTCATGATGAAATATCAAATGCTGCTAAAAGAGAAACAGGATGAAATCGCCGAAATTCTTTCCGAGGAAACCGGTAAAACATTCGCGGATGCGCAGGGTGATGTATGGAGGGGAATCGAAGTTGCTGAGCAGGCCTGCAATGTTCCCGCCATGATGATGGGAGAAACTTCCGAAAATGTCGCCCGAGGTATCGACACCTATAGTTTAATCCAGCCACTCGGCGTCTGTGTCGGCATCACACCCTTTAATTTCCCAGCCATGATTCCCCTGTGGATGTTTCCTATGGCCATCGCCTGCGGTAACACCTTTATATTAAAGCCTTCCGAGCAGGACCCGATCACACCGAATCGGTTGGTAGCGCTTTTCTACGAATGTGGCTTCCCCGAGAACGTGTTACAACTTATCCACGGTGGTAAGGAACAGGTCGATGCGCTCATTACGCATCCCGACACCAAGGCGATCTCTTTTGTTGGATCGGTGGGCGTCGGGCAACATGTCTATCGAACCGGAACTGACAATTTAAAGCGAGTGCAATGCATGACCGGTGCCAAAAACCACATGGTTATCATGCCAGATGCGAATAAAGAACAGGCCATCAGTTCGCTGGTAGGTTCTTCCGTGGGCGCTGCTGGCCAGCGATGCATGGCTATTTCAGTCGCTCTGTTTGTTGGCAGCGCTCAGCAGTGGATCCCCGATGTTGCTAAAGCCATGTCTGAAGTCAGGCCAGGCGCCTGGGACGACAATGGCGCCGGCTACGGACCGCAGATCAGCCCACAAGCTAAAACCCGGATTCTTGAATATATTGAGAAAGGTAAACTGGAAGGCGCAAATTGCCTCCTTGATGGTAGCGATTGCACCGTAGAAGGCTTGCCCGATGGCAACTGGATTGGGCCCACTCTATTCAGCGACGTCACTCCGAAAATGACCATTTATACGGATGAAATATTCGGTCCGGTTCTAGTCGCTTTGAATGCCGACACGCTGGACGACGCAATCTCTATTATTAACGATAATCCCTTTGGTAACGGCACTTCTATATTCACTTCCTCTGGTGGCGCTGCTCGTAAATTCCAAAGTGAGATTCAAGTCGGACAAGTCGGTATCAATATTCCAATCCCAGTGCCACTGCCATTCTTTTCGTTTACGGGTTGGAAAAACTCTTTCTATGGGGACCAGCATGCTTATGGAAAGCAGGCCATACGATTTTATACCGAAACAAAAACCATAACGGCTCGCTGGTTTTCCAGTGACGCTGTTGCTTCGGCGAATATGACGATTGATCTGAAGTAATATGAAATCTGCAGCAAGCGTGATCGGCTTCACGCGCACCTGCATCTCGCTTATAGGTCAAGTCATGAAGCGATCGGCAGATCGAACTCCAGCGAGTGGATTGGCTATTCGTCTCGGCTTGGAATCACCCTGCATATGATTGGAGTCGTCATTTCCATACTTTTAGGACGCAGTGTCAATATTGCACCCATTCAACTAAGGAGTTCAGGTGACTGATAAATTACTATTTGAAATGAATGGGACCACTGCGCTTCTAACCATCAATAACCCGGCGGCAAATACATGGGATGCGGATAACCTTAGCGCCCTTGAGATGCTTGTCGAGAGATTAAACAAGGACCCGAACTGCTACAGCCTGGTCATAACCGGACAGGGAGATAAATTTTTTTCTGCCGGCGCTGACCTGAACCTGTTTGCTGATGGCGACGCTGACCATGCCCGTGTCATGGCTGATCGGTTCCACAAGGCGTTCCAGGCGCTAACTCGTTTCAGCGGCGTCTCAATTGCTGCTATCAACGGCTATGCCATGGGCGGCGGTCTGGAATGTGCAATGGCCTGCGACATACGAATTGCCGAGCAGCAAGCGGTTATGGCATTACCGGAAGCGACGGTGGGACTACTCCCATGCGGACTGGGCACCCAGCATTTGCCTTGGTTAGTCGGTGAAGGCTGGGCTAAGCGAATGATCCTGTGCGGCGAACGCGTCGATGCCGACACCGCGCTTAACATCGGATTAATAGAAGAAGTCGTCGAAAAAGGCCACAGCCTTGACCGTTCCCTGGCATTAGCAGCAATGACCGACAATCAGAGCCCTACCAGCGTATCCGCCTGTAAACGCCTAATCATGGCCGCAAGAACCGGTCATATGGAAACGGCTTTAGCCCATGAAAGAGACGAATTTGTTGCGCTTTTCTCAACGGCAGATCAGGCAGAAGGGGTCAATGCCTTCCTGGGTAAACGCAAGCCAATCTGGAAAAATGCCTAAATGACAAAGTCCGTCTTATTTTCAGAGCTGGAAATTTCAGGTGATTACTGTGTCGGCGTCGCCACCCTGAATGCAGAAGCAACCCTAAACAGCCTGAACCTCGAAATGATAGACCGACTCAGCACTCAACTGGAACGCTGGCGAACCCGCAGCGAGGTCCTGTTTATTCTGATCGACTCAACTGGAGACAAAGCCTTTTCAGCCGGTGGCGATATTCAAAGTATGTATCATGACATAAAAGCGCATCCGGGCCGCCCATCGCCGTACTGTGATGCCTTCTTTGAGCGTGAATATAGGCTCGACTATAATCTGCGTAATTTCCCTAAGCCAACACTCGCCTGGGGACACGGGATCGTCATGGGTGGCGGCCTGGGAATACTCTCTGCATGCCAATTCCGAATCGCTACAGAAACGACTCGAATCGCTATGCCAGAAATCACTATTGGCCTTTTCCCGGATGCTGGAGCCACCTGTACTTTTAATCTAATGCATCCTATCTGGAGCCACTTTATTGCCCTAACCGGGGCAAATCTAAACGGTAACGATGGCCTCATGGTAGGCATGATTAGCCATTTGGTAAACCACAAACTCAAAGCCAGGTTTCTCCAGGAACTGGGTCAGATTAACTGCCAAACTGATGTGACCCCTCAGGTCGCGGCCATACTGGACGGCCTCAATGAGCACAGCGAGCCATTCCCGGATTCACTACTTGAACAGCACCGCGAACTGATTACCGACAGTATGGAAGCAGCCCTATCAGCTAAAGACCCTAGCCTGGCACTACTTCAAGCCATGACCCACTGGCCTGAAGACAAATGGTTGGCCCGGGCAAAAGCGAGCCTTCTCAATGGCTCACCGACGACTGCGGCGATTATCATTGAACAATTTCGTCGCGCTAAAAGTATGACCATGAAAGAGATGTTTAAAATGGAATTAACCATCGCTGTCAACTGCAGTCGCCACCAAGACCTCCAGGAAGGGGTCAGGGCGCTGCTCATCGAAAAAGATCTAAAACCGGATTGGACTTATGCCTATGGGGAGGTACCCGAAGCGCATATCGAGAACCATTTCAAACCGCCCTGGACAACCCACCCGCTAAACAATCTCCCGGACTAATATGAGCATTGAATGATGATGATAAAAAAAATTGCATTTATCGGACTGGGCAATATGGGCGCACCAATGGCCAGCAATCTTCTCGAGGCTAACTATAACGTCGCAGGCTATGACATCGTACCAGCAACCGTTAAACGCCTGGCTGATCTGGGCGGCATCCCCTGCAGTCATGCGACCGAGGCCCTTTCCGGAGCAGATGTGGTTATCTCCATGCTACCTGCTTCACAGCAGGTCGCCTCTCTTTACCTGGGAGATGACGGTATTATGCCTATGATCGATCCATCGAGTGTGGTCATAGACTGCAGCACCATCTCACCGGTCACTTCAAGACAGGTTGCAGCGACAGCTCGTTCACAAGGCATTGCGATGCTAGATGCTCCGGTGTCCGGTGGTGTCGGCGGGGCTGTTGCCGGTTCACTAACCTTTATCGTCGGCGGACAAGAGGCCGACCTTGATCGAGTCCGACCCTTATTAGACGTGATGGGGAACCACATTTTCCATGCCGGCCCGGCCGGAGCAGGCCAGGTGGCCAAGATATGCAATAATATGCTGCTTTCAGTCCTGATGAGCGGAACTGCTGAGGCTCTGCAACTCGGTGTTAATAATGGCCTTGATGCAAAGGTATTATCTGAAATTATGCGCAAGAGTTCAGGAGGAAACTGGGCCCTTGAAGTTTATAATCCCTACCCCGGGGTTATGGAGAATGTACCAGCTGCCAACAACTACGATGGGGGGTTCCTAGTAGACCTGATGATTAAAGATTTAGGGCTGGCGATGGAATCGGCTTTAGCAACCGATTCCAGCACACCGCTGGGTGCGCTGGCCCGTAACCTTTATCGCTTGCATGGCAGCAAAGGAGCCGGCGGTAAGGATTTTTCCAGTATTCAGACGCTATTCACGGATAAGTGACGAACCATTAATTTGAATTAGTTTTCATAAAATAAAAGCTGGCCGATAACCTGAGCCGGCCAATGATAAAGACAGGAGACACGATGTCGGAAACCAGATTGAGCAGTGAACAGCAGGAATTCCAGGAATTCTGCCGACGTTGGTTAGCCGAAAACAGACCTGAACCAACCAAGACACCACTACCCCAGGCAGCTTATGAAGTGGTTGATGAAGAACACAGAGTCTACCTTTGCGAATGGCAGGCAAAGTGCTACGAAGCAGGGTTAATCGCCACAGATTTACCCAAGGAATATGGCGGCCATGGGCATACGGGATTGCAGCAAATCGCCAGCACTGAAGTTCATAGAGCAAAAGTGCCCTATTTCATCAACTGGATTGGCTTGGGTATGACGGTACCTACTCTTTTGTCCCATGGAACAGAAGACCAGAAGAAAACTTTTCTACCACCTATCTTCACAGCAGAACATATCTGGTGCCAGGGTTTCAGCGAACCCGGAGCAGGATCAGATCTTGCTTCGCTCCAGACCAGTGCAGAAAAGCAGGGCGACCACTGGGTCATCAATGGCAGCAAGGTATGGACCAGCCTGGGACATTTTGCCCAATGGATGTTGTTACTCGCCAGAGATGATAAACAAAACAAGTACGGTGGTATCACCTACTTCCTAGCACCCATGGATGACCCCGGCATAACTGTAAAACCCATTCACAAAATGACTGGCGAATCCGGGTTCAATGAGATTTTTCTAGACCAGGTGAAAATCGGTGACCATCTTCGAGTGGATGAGGTCGGCGCTGGATGGAAAGTGGCCATGTCAACCCTCACTAGCGAGCGAGGCGCAGGCGTCGGTGTAGGTGCCGTCGCCAGCGAATCACCCAGGCTGGTTATGCAGCAGGTCATAAATCTGGCAAAAGATACCATCCGAAACGGTAAATCTGTCTGGGATGATCCAGTCTGGCGTGACCGCCTGACGAAGATGTATGAACGCACCGAGGCTGCAATTCAAAATGCACGCAGAACACGGGTCAAGGCCATCAATGGCGGCGCCATGCGTATCCCATTACAAGGCAAGGTTGCGGGAAGTGAGATTTCTCAGGAACTACATCATCTGGCTTTAGGCGTGCTGGGATTAAGGTCGAGCCTCTATACCCGCGATACCAATGCCGCTGACGATGGCAAATGGGCACTGGGTTACATGAATACTTATACCGGGACGATTTCCGGTGGAAGTAGTGAAATTCAACGCAATATTCTAGGCGAGCGAGTCCTAGGAATGCCAAAAACAAAATAATTGATATCAGGACGGGCAACATGAGTCAGCCAAAGGATTTCGGGTTTAATGAAGACATCACCCTACTTAAGGAGACTTTCGCAAAATTTCTTGCTGATAGACAACCCATTAACACGCTTAGACCAAGCCTAGAAGGAACCGAAGATCCCTACCATGGATCAATCCGAACCGGTTTTTTTGATCAGGATACCTGGCAGCAGATGATTAATTTGGGATTGCATGCGGTTGCTGTCCCCGAAGAACAGGGTGGTATAGGAATGGGACTGGTTGCTGCAACCGCGCTGGCTGAAGAAATAGGACGATTCGCCCTGCCCACACCTTTATCTACAACCTTGCAGACCTGCTTTTTACTCAGAGAATTGAAATCGGCAAACGCTAACCAGCTGTTAAGCCAAATCGCCTCAGGCGAAAGCGTCGGCCTTGCCATCTATGGCCAGCAGGGTTCACTGAGTACTGATTCAACCGATGTCATGCACGCAGCAGGGAAACTCACGGGCACCTCATGGTATGTCACTGATGCACAAAAACTAGATCATTTTATTGTGGCTGCTAATTCAGAAAACGGCATAGGCCTATTCAAAGTCAGCGCCAAGCAACCTGGAGTCACGATCGAACCAGACCGAATCGTAGACCTAACCCGAGATCAAGCGTGTTTAGTATTCTCCGGGGCCGAGGCAGACACCTTGTGTGAACCTGGCCAGGGCGAAGAAAACTTACAGGCCGCCCTACCTGCTTTACTCACACTGATCTCAGCCGATATTGCTGGAGCCGCTGAATGGCAACTGCAAGCGACGGCGGACTATGCCAAGGTGAGACAGCAGTTTGACCGACCCATCGGTTTCTTTCAGGCAGTCAAGCATCCCATTGTCGATATGATGATTCAGGCTGATGCAACGAGATCTCTGGTCTATAACGCTGCCTGCGCCTTCGATTATGACAGGGAAGATGCCCCCCGCTGTGCGCACCTTGCAAAATCGAG
Organism: uncultured Pseudomonadales bacterium; assembly: GCA_964524295.1. Lineage (GTDB taxonomy): Bacteria > Pseudomonadota > Gammaproteobacteria > Pseudomonadales > Azotimanducaceae > UBA9926. The sequence continues at coordinate 2,678 of CAZGCW010000020.1, read as the reverse complement.
TGCTTCCGATACGGCAAGCCTGGCATCGCAATGCTCAACCCAATTACATGGAGGCATTGGCTTTACCTGGGAAGCTGATATTCAGATCTACCATAAGCGTCAAATACACAGTGAGTTTATGTTTGGTGATGGCACATGGCAGCGCTCAGAATTAGCAAAACTAATTTAGAACCAGAACAACAGAAGAGGGAGAATCTTAATGAGTAACAAACTAAAAGGGAAAATCTGCGTTGTGACTGGTGCGACTCGAGGCATCGGCAAGGGCTGCGCCATTGCGCTTGCAGAACAAGGTGCCACAGTTTATGTGACGGGACGAACGACCGGGTCCGGTGAACTTACCCTGGAAGCCAGTGTTGCCGCGATTAATGCTGCCGGCGGAACCGGTTATGGTGTACAAGTGGATCACAGTAACGATGACCAGATCGCCAGTTTCTTCCAACAGGTTAAAGACGAACAGGGCAAAATTGATATTCTAGTTAATAACGTCTACAAGATCCCATCTCCACCTGCCTGGGGGGGAGGTTTCTGGGATCATCCTATCCAGGTCTGGGATGACCAGGTCGGTATCGGCCTTAGGGCACATTATGTCGCCAGTTGGCATGCTGCACCGCTGCTATTTGAAGCTGGTGCCGGTGGCTTGATCGTTAATGTTTCATCACCAGGCGGACTTTCATATCACTTTTCGTCCTCTTATGGTGCCGGTAAAGCGGGTTTAGACCGCCTGACCGCGGATATGGCAATCGAACTGAAAGAAAGAGGAATCGCAGCGATTTCTCTTTATCCAGGTACGGTTGCCACTGAGTTTATTCTCGCCCACGCAACCCAAAACAATATTGATCTGTCAAAATCACAAACCCCGCTGGGGGTCGGCCGAACCATTCCAGCATTGGCCACGGCGAGTGACCTGATGCAACGATCCGGGTCAATTCAATGGGTCGAAGACCTTAGCCAGGAATTTGACATCCGAGATGAAAACGACAATCTTGCACCCCTGTATGGCAATCGACAAACTTAACCTCAACCAAGGAGAGATCTATGGCTGCTTTTTTTATAGCCCAATACCAAGTTAACGACGCCGCCCTGTATGGCGAATACAGTGCTGGCGCCGGTCCCACCTTAAAGCAATATGGCGCTGAACTGGTGGCTTTTGATTCGGCTGCGGAAACGATCGAAGGTGACGCGCCAGGACCACAAACCGTCATTATCCGTTTTGAATCAACTGAAGCTGCAAAAACCTGGTATAACTCAAGCGAATATCAGGCGGTGGTGGGTAAACGACTGGCCGCAACCTCTGGTTTTGCCGTCATATCACAAAGCATGCACATCGGCTGAACGAGCCAAGGGGCATTTCCCGGTTATCTCGGGAGATGCCTCAAATAGCTTGTTCAACTAAACATCAAAGCGACCACGCCAGGTTTTACAACCTGAGTTCAAAAGCGATCGGCAACTTAGATAAGCCCCTGAGAATAAAGCTTGGCTCCGCGAGGGGTTCCGGCTGAAGAGGATCAAGGGTAATCGACTGAATTCTTTTCATGATTTCCATAAAACCGATGTTCAGTTCCTGGCGTGCCAGCGGAGCACCGATACAATGATGCGTGCCACTACCAAAAGACATCTGTAGACCCGCTTTTTCTCTGCTTAGAACAATCTCATCCGGGTTATCAAACTGCCTGTTATCTCGATTAGCAGAACC
>CAZGCW010000020.1:0-975 GCA_964524295.1 uncultured Pseudomonadales bacterium | reverse complement strand
CAAACCGAAGCATGACCATGTCCCCCTCCGAGAGTGGATACCCTGCTAACTGAGTATCCCGAGTGACTCTTCTTGGTAGACCCTGAACCGGGGCCTCTAGTCGCAGGGCTTCTTCTACGAATACTTTTGTGCGTTTTTCATCGCCTCGAATAAGATCTTGTAATTCAGGCTGCCGACACAATTGCAGCATGGCCCATCCGAAACTGGAAGTCGTTGTTTCATGACCGGCAACTAAAAACTGGCCGAGTATACTCAAAGCCTCTCCATGAGTGAGCAACCGGTCTTCAATTTCCAGATGGCTGGTTGCCAGCAGGGTAATCATGTCTTCTTCAGGCTGTCTGCGTCTGAGCTCTATTATGCCAATGAGTAGTTCCTGCAGGCCCACTGCTAACTCAGCCCTGTGCAACATCTCATCATCAGCCACCGGCGTCATCTTAAGTGCGGAAGCTGCCGCTGTTGCAGCTTCAAAGAAAAATTCTCGATCCTGTACCGGAATACCCAGCCTTTCAGAGATGATCTCTAAGGGCACCGGAAAAGCAAACACCGACATAAATTCAGCTTCAGTGGCGCTGCACAGATCCGCCAACTTTGCGTCGATCACACGCCTGACGTCGGCTTCTGACTGCCTGATTTGGGACCCGGTAAACAATTTGGCGACCAGGTTTCTATACTGGCTGTGCTCAGGCTCATCCAGCGTCAACATGGTCGGAGGTGTGTCAATCAAGCGTTTGGAAATTCGAGTCAACTCGGCCAGCACTGAACTGCTTAGCCTTGCCAGCGCGGCCTGTCGAGTGTTCGCCATAAAAGCATCGAATTTACTGGAAAAATCATCGGTTCTTTTAAGTACTTCTCGCAACAGTTCATAGCGAGTCACCACATGCAGGTTCATACCTTCATCGAAATACACCGGACTGGCATCATCCCGCATCTGTTTATAGGCCGGATAGGGATCCAGGAGATTTTCAATACTAAAAA
>CAZGCW010000019.1:29153-29420 GCA_964524295.1 uncultured Pseudomonadales bacterium | reverse complement strand
AGTGTCGGTGTCGATTTGAAAGAAGAGAACAAGCCGGCCAAAACCGGCGATTTCGTCAAGGATCTGATCCCGGGCTGGTTCGAGACCAAGGAGCAGGTCATGCAGGATCACGCCCTCGGTTACGGTGTCAACTACTCCACCCTGTACATGAAGGCCAACAATGCGCTCGGCGAGGACGAGGCCTGGGACGGTTTTTTGCAGCTACCCGCCTCGTGGACCGTGATGAACGATCAGGACAAAGGCAGCAGCGGCACCATCGTCGCCATC
>CAZGCW010000019.1:26487-29143 GCA_964524295.1 uncultured Pseudomonadales bacterium | reverse complement strand
GCTACAGCAGGTCTGAGGGCAGTCCCCCATCCTGCTAGAGCAAAAGCTGTTTCAAGACATTATCAATAAACCCATCATCAGCAGCATTACTAAAACCAGGCCCTCCTGTTAGGTGCCCATGAACAGAGGGTATAACCTTTAATTCAGCACTGGACATGAGATCTACTTCTACTTTATTGTCCTCTTGCGGGGAAATAAAGGTCGGTCTTCTCTGCACTTCTTTTCTCTGTCATCATCATTTCCTCTCGGGTTAACGATGAACCAGAAGTGTCTCTTAGGCAATCAGGCTAATGGGTCCACATGGTGCTGACGGAGTACAAGAGAGCCACTACAGAACTTTCCGCCAACATTGAATTAAATCACCGCATTCTAAGGCACAGGACCTTAAAAACCGCCCGCCATGGGTGGTGGCGAGTGCTGCTGTTCGATTCCGGAACCTCATTTATTAGGAAGGCAAGCGATGACAAACCCAGCCCTTCTATAGCTAACCATGAAAACAGATCAACTTCACACCTGGCATGGGCACCGGCGCTGTCAGAGACAGTGGCGCTTGAAAAATAGCCTCACCCAGTTATATTGAAAATCTAAATAAAATCCGCCCCAAAAAGGTAGACTGTGTCTCAAGCCGAACCATCCAAAACGATTACTGGCTACTGTGAACCGCTCTCACTTCGTGCCGGTGAAAAAATCCATTTTATGGCCTCCAGTGAAATTCCAGGGTTGGCCCAACTGGATCTGGTTCGCATCATTTGTGGCGACCCCACCAGTAGTGGTCCAGGTTTCAAAGAAGAAGCCATAAACAGTGAGCTACCACAACAGGTTCATCTCACTAAGCAGCGCCTGCATCCGGGCTCATTTGCTGAGGTTGATTTAGCTGGGCTGACCGCCAATCGTGAACTGGTTATTGGTTTTAATATACGTCCCTCTCGCCCCATCGGTACCCAGACCCTCTTCTCAGTAATGGGCGAAAAGGACCCCATGGCCATTGTGTTAGTGGCGGGATTGCTAAAAATTCGGATGGGAACCATCGAATTGGATATCCACAGCCAACCCTTGACTCGCCATCGCTGGTACCGGATTGATCTACAGATGAATCTAACCCGCGGGCAGATACACAGCAACGTTATCACTGGAAAAAGCCGTTCACCGGCTCGTGACCTTCTGGAACCGCTGGTTGGGCGCAGGTGCTCGCATACTAAACCACTGGGCACCCTGGGTTCGCTGGACTCATGCCTTTTTGCAGCCTCGCCCAATGGTGAACACTACGATGGACGCATCGCTCAGCCTCAGTTGACAGTCGATGGGGTCGATATGAACTGGGACCTTGCCCAGGAGATTGACGGTCGTCGAATCATCGATGTGAGCGGAAATAATCGTCATGGCTATGTACATCAACTCCCTGCACGCGGTGTCACTGGCCCAGACTGGGATGACACCTGCCAGTCATGGAAATCAAACCCAAACCACTATAACGCCATTCATTTTCACTCCGATGACCTCTACGACGCAGCCTGGGACACCACAGCAAGCTTGCGTCTTGCCGAAGACTTACCCAGCGGAATCTATGCGCTTCGACTACGCTCACAGCACGGTGAAGATCGAGTTCCGTTTTTTGTCCGACCGGCAGCCGGATACCCAACGGCTAAAACAGCCCTACTCATGTCATCGTGCACTTACATGGCTTACGCCAACCATCGAATGCTGTTTGAAGGCGCTGACTTCGTCGGGGCACGCTCGCGGCTAAGTCCTGAACATGACTATGTCCGCCAGCACCCTGAAATAGGCGCTTCTCTTTACGAGAAACATGCCGATGGTAGTGGCGTTATGTATAGTTCCCGTAATCGACCCATATTGCAGTTACGACCCGGTGCTGACCGCTGGAATTTCACCCCTGATACTGACCTCAATGCCTTCCTGGATCACCTCGATATCGGCCATGATGTGATCGCTGATGAGGACCTGCATTTTGAAGGATTGGAGGCACTGGCACCTTATCGGGTCATTGTTACGGGAACGCATCCTGAATACTGGTCCACCGCCATGCTTAACGCACTGGAGGATTGGCAGCGTCAGGGTGGGCGATTACTGTACCTGGGTGGCAATGGTTTTTACTGGCGCGTCGCATTTAGCGATGCCTGGCCAGGTGCTATCGAATTGCGCAGGGCAGAAGATGGCGTACGCAACTGGCAAACTGAACCAGGAGAATCCTATCACTCATTTACGGGTGAATATGGTGGATTGTGGCGACGTCAGGGCCGTGCCCCGAATGAACTAGTGGGTATTGGCTTTGCTGCCCAAGGGTTTAAGCAGGCAACTCACTATCGGCGCAACGATGCCAGTTGGAACTCCCGCGCCGCATGGATTTTTGAAGGGGTTGAAGCAACCTTGATAGGCACATCAGGACTAGGTGGAGGTGCTGCCGGGCAGGAAATTGATCGCTACGATACGACGCTGGGATCTCCGGAACATGCCCTCGTTTTAGCTTCTGCCACGGAATTCGGTGACGATATGATTCGAACCAAGGAAGAATTCGAAGCCGCCGTGAATGCGCCTACCCCGGATCCTTTGGTTCGCGCTGATATGGTATTTTATGAAACTCAAGGGGGCGGTGCTGTATTTTCAGTCGGCTCTATATCCTGGTTCGGCGCATTGGCCG
>CAZGCW010000019.1:0-26475 GCA_964524295.1 uncultured Pseudomonadales bacterium | reverse complement strand
ATGACAACGACGTGGCTCGGATCACCAGCAACGTCCTGCAACGATTCATTGAAAAAAGCCACTTCACCCTGAGCCACGATCCCAGTGATCAAGATCACCCGGAAACTTAGTATTCAAGGGCATCTGAGTGACAACAAAACGTTATGTGTTCCTCCGTATGACAGCAACGCTACCCTATCCCTATAAGATGCTATCCACCTGCCGCTCCTTGCACTCGAATGGCAAATTCTTCCTCTGGAGAATACACCAGTGTTTTACGACCATATAACCCAAAGTACAACAGACCACAGAAAAACCATACAGCGACGCCAGTGACTCCAGGGCGAAAGTCAGGATTCTGGAATAACACCAACAGCGTAACCAGAGAAATAACAAGCGCGACCAGGGCACCGGCATTACCCAATGGACTCACAAAAGGCCGTTCAATATTCGGGTACCTGTTCTTGAGGACAATATAAGAGGCCATCTGCATTACATAAGCAATTACGGCTCCAAAAACTGCCATATTCAGAATAACCCCGCCAAAGGCACCACTGCCATTAGGATCAACAAAATACAGCAACAACAAAACCAGATAACCCACCACACCACCCGCGATCAGGGCAGCATAGGGTGTCTTGCGATGACCGTGTGTTACCGACAGCCAATGGGGGAAATAACCCGCCCGTCCCAGTGAATAGATATTACGGCCGAAGGCATAGATGATCGCATGAAAACTGGCGATTAACCCAGCCACTGCCAGTAAGCCCAGTACCTTGGCACTGGACAATCCCACAGTCAATTTCAGCCCATCCAGCAAGGGTTCCTCGGTCTGAGAGCCAAAAAAGGCAGCGCCACCACCGATGCCCATATTAAGCACGGTTATTAAAATACCCGTTACCATTAAAGTAGCCAAGCCCCACAGCAAGCCTCGCGGCATGTCGCGGGAAATGTCAGTTGCCTCTTCTGCCGCCAGGGGTAACTGCTCGATCGCCAGGTATAACCAGACCGCAAAGGGTAAAGCGGCCCCAACACCCATCATCCCCCGCGGCAGCCAAACACTGTGCCCAGGTTCCGGTTCAATATTCCACAGGGCATCCCAATTAAAGTGCGACACCGCACTGAGATAAAAAGTGAGTAAAATAAGCAGGGCTAAAACAGTGATAAAGACAATAAATTTAAAGGAGGCCTCCACCCCAAAAATATTCAAACCAACAAAAACAACATACAAACTCAGCCACCACAGTGGCTGTACTGAATCTGCAGTAGAAAAAATATTCTGCAGGTAAGCGGCTGCGAAGTAACACACCACAGCGGTGGTGATGACATACTCCATGTTTTCAGCCAGGCCGGTAATATAACCACCCCAAGGTCCCATCGCTGTTCGCCCAAAGGAGTAGGCACCCCCAGTGTGAGGTAATGCTGTCGACATCTCAGCAATAGAAAAACACAAACCAATATACATGATAGTAACAATCAACAAAGCAACCAAAAAACCACCAAAACCAGCTTGCCCAACACCCAGGTTCCATCCAGAAAAATCCCCAGAGATTACGGCCCCGACACCCAGGGCCCACAAGGACCAGGCTCCAGCGTATTTTTTCAGGGCTCGCTTCTCAAAATAAGCTTCATCAGCGACACGATACTCAACCCCGCCAGCCCCTTTTTTTAGCTTACTCTCTGCAATCACGGCATGCTCCTTAGCTTAGCCTCACATTGGCATTGGCAATTATCTTTCATTTCTATGTCTTCCGCGCGCTGACATGACAGGCTAATCACAACCACTGCTTGCGCCATCTGGCCAGCACAAATTTTTATTAAGAGATAAGCAGAATTAAGCACGTTTGCACATCCGTTACCAAATATTTCTCTGTTTCACTCTGACTCGATTTCTCAACAGTGAATATAAACTGCGTGTAGCAGCACCGAGCCTGAACGGTAAAACTCACTGGACCCATAGCGTGGCGACCCATTTTACGTCGCCACCACCGGTTAGAATTTAACCCCCCTGGCAGGGCGATCCAGGCAAAACCCGAACATGCCGTTTAGCCTCGGTTTGCTGCAACGTCCCATGAACCCTGTACTGTTACCTTGAACTATGTATAGGATACCCAAATGGCCAGCATCTAAAACAAGGATTGACCATGAATGATTTCACAAGCAAAAACATCGTTGTTACCGGGGCGGCTTCCGGCATCGGTGCTGCAGTGGTCAAGCGCGCATCGACACTAGGGGCCCAGGTAATTGGTCTGGATATCAATCAAAACTTACCAGAATTGGCTATCAGCGATAACCAACCCCAATTCCATCGCTGTGACGTCAGCGACCCGTCCAGTTGGCAAGAAACCGCCTCCATGCTATCTGAGAGCCTAGGAACAATTGACCATCTTCACTTGAATGCAGGCATTCAAATAGCCCCACCTGAGGCGTCCCTGGAAGAATATCAATTCAACTCAATGACGCCCGAACGGTATAAAAAAATGACTGGCGTCAATATTGACGGTGTTGTCTACGGTCTGTATTACCTTCTACCGCTCATGCGCAGCGGTGGCAGCATTGTGGTCACTGGATCACTTGCTGGCGTTGTACCCTATGATATTGACCCTCTGTATGCCATGACCAAGCATGCCATTACTGGACTAGTCCGAAGCCTGAAGGCGGAACTCGGCACCAGGCAACTTCGAATTAACGCGCTTTGTCCTGGTGGCATCGATACTGGCATCATCCCCCATGATCAACGGACTGAGGAAGCTGTATTCATGACGCCGGAAAATGTAGCAGACGAAGTATTGATGCTTTTCTCCACTGACCAAAGTGGGGCCACTTGGATCAAGGTCAGTGAAGCCAAGGCAGCCTGGGTCATGCTGGCACCAGGACAGAAAAAACGATCCGATTAGGTGGTACTCATGAATGGGGTTTGCACACATTCCTGGCCGACTAGAGTCCATAAAATAGACCTAAGCCGATTAAGCGTCTGCCGCATACCCTGATGGATATAATGGCGTAGGATCATCCAGCGGCACATCGGGGGACTGAGCTAAAACACTGCCCATCGAAGCAGGGAGTGCATAAGGCAGACGTCCAGTCGCCAAGGCAGGATTGAACAGAATCTCGATAATCGCTTCGTCACTAACCCCAAAGGTCGCGATCAACACGTACGAATTATCTTGAATGTTAGTCAGAATCGGAGGCCTATTCATCTCGACAATAACAATAGCCGGCACCTTCTCAGAAATGGATTTAAATGCCTGATAGGACTCATCGGATTCTTTAAAATCCAAATCACCTTCTTTTTGACGAGCACCAAAGAAAAATCCCGGATGCAGTAGCTGTGATGGTGACCGCAGTTTAATGATCGCCATGGTGGCTAATTCAAGATCATCGACAACAATCAGATTAGCAGCCTCAAAGGCGGATTTGGCAAACCCATAGAGAAAGTACTTTGCCTGCTTGTCCAAAATAGCCTCAGGTCGCTTGAGATAAACCATTGAACGACGTTGAGCAAGTTCAGCTCGGTTAACAAATTCAGAATTCCCAACTATCGCCGCAGCTGCATCCACATCGACGAAAGGATTGTCAAACAACCCCAGCAGGAATTTTTGCTCGAGCACCCTCTTCGCGGATTGCACTAAGCGTTCTTCTGAAATCAACCCTGCTTGCACCGCTTGCAGTAAGGGACCCGGGGTATCTTCTCCACCGAATTGATCCAGGCCCGCATTGATCCCTTTTGCGTACCGTTCAGAGACACTTAACGCTTCCACACCCCAAGCCATGGAAATATCCACTGGTTGCATAACAGGTTCACCAAGGCGGCAGGCATTATTCACGTCTCTGGCTATGGCCCAGTCAGAAAGAATGAGGCCCTGGAACCCATGTTGTCCTCGAAGTCTATCTTGTAGCAACTCCCTCGAATATCCCGCGCCGACCTGTTCGATCTTCGCACCGTCGAGAACCAGGTCTTTTAGTATATTGTAAGTGGGCATCACGCCGGCAACCTGCATTTCAAATGCCTGTCGGAAAGCATCTACATGGGCCTGAAATGCACCACCAGGGAAACTCGAGAATCGACCGTAATAGTTATGACCATCATAGCCATTTTCTGCAGCACCATAGCCAACCCAGTGCTTGACCACGGCGGCAACACTTTGGTCTGTGAGCCCACCTGTGCCGCCTTGCACACCTTCGATATAAGCACCTACCAGCCTGCATACCAAGCCAGGGTCTTCCCCAAAGGTGCCATCGATTCTAGCCCATTGAGGTGAGCTGGCAAGATCAGCTTGTGGCGATAACGCCATACTGATTCCCGTAGACCGATACTCTTGTCGAACAATGTCTCCAAATTGTTTAACGGTTTCAGCGTCTCTGATGGCTGCCAGGCCTAACGTGCCTGGCCACTGGCTAAAACCAAGGTTCATCACACTGGCACCGAGCAGGTCGCTAAAATGATGACGTGGGTCCGTACTGATAGTCACTGGAATACCAAACCTGCCTTTCGCAGCGATTGACTGGATCTCATTATTCTGTAGAGCAAGATCAGAGGGAGTCGTTGCCAGACGGGTTATCATGCAATTAACACCACGCTGAAGAATCAATTCCTCAGAAATCTGCAAATCATATTCAGAACCAACGCCAAGCGAACTCATTTGGCCCGCTACAGAAGGAAGTGTCCCATGAAGTAACAGACCTGCCTTTTCCGAAAGACTCAGTCGATGTACCAGATCTTCTGCACGCTGGGCTGCAGATAATCTCCAGTCTTCAAATGGGGACAACCTGCCATCATGGTCAAGATCTCTAAAGTGCAAACCGTCTATTAGCACGGGAATACTCCTAGTTAGGTTATTCTGAATTCCTGAAGATCCCAGCAACTTCCCTGCTTCCTCGATGACTTCATCATCTTTCAAGCTTTAAAGAACCAAAAATGAGAACCCGACTCGTTGCTCCAGGCGATCCTTCGCGGGCCTGTCAACGCTATCCAAGCCCTGACTCGACACCTTCACTTCTGCACAAGAACCTCCAACGATTATACACAGATCGCCCAGGCTGGATTAACAAGCTAATCCTCCATCAGGACCAGAGAGTCCCCGCACTTTTAACACTCAAAAAGCACCTTAATCCCAGCCTGTTGCTGCCGGGTTGTGCTGTGTAAGGTCAAAGCAACAAAAAAAATCAATCCAACGAATGAGGATCAAAAGCGCTACCAAAGACCAAAAAAACACAAATGGGGAAACTCCAGTGAAGGCGCCTAACCCAGCAGCTTGATACCAGTCATCCGGACACAACCAGCTAATTCTTTTTAGATCCGACCACTTGTGGTAGCTTTGCCCCATGACCTCGTTCATTTTACGTTTGCTGATAACTGCCATGAGCCTCATGCTGATCAAACCGCTTGATGCCATAGCAGAACATTCCCAATCCGTACTCAACATCTACAATTGGGCCGACTACGTCGGTGAAGACACCCTGGCCGACTTTGAGGCGGAATTCGGCATCAAGGTGCATTATGATACTTATGACAACTCCCAGATTGTCGACGCTAAGCTTATGGCCGGGAATACCGGTTATGACGTGGTATTTCATGCCGTATCTAATTCTGCACAACTCATACCTATTGGCGTTTTCCGCACACTCGACAAAAACCTTTTGCCTAACTGGAAACACCTGGACCCCGAGTTATTGGATAATTTCGCTGAATTCGATCCAGGTAACCAATACGGCTTTCCCTACATGTGGGGAACAACCGGGTTCTCCTATAATTATGATATGTTGCTTGAGCGAATGCCCAACGCGCCTTTAAATAGTGCCAATCTGGTTTTCGACCCGACTATTGTCGCCAATTTTGCCGATTGCGGTGTGACTCTGCTTGATTCAGCTAGCGAAGTTCTAGGTATGGTAATGATCTACCTAGGTTATGATGCTAACTCGATCGACCCCGCTCAACTCAAGGAAGCAGAATTTCTGCTCCGCCAGATTCGCCCTTACATCAAATATTTTGGTTCGTCTAAACTGCTCATCGACCTCCCCAGCCGAGAGGTCTGTATCGCACAAAGCTGGTCAGGAGACTATTCAGTCGCGAATCGAAGGGCGGATGAGGCAGGAATTAAAATTGACTTGCGCTTCAATATACCTCTGGAAGGATCACTGGCCTGGTTTGACGTCGCCTTCATTCCAGCTGATGCAACCAATGTCAGCAATGCACATACTTTTCTTAATTATCTGATGCGACCGGAAGTGATAGCAAACATTACCAATCAGACCGGATATGCCAATGTCAATCATTCTGCAACTCATTTGGTAGACAGTACGATTTCCTCAGACCTGGCGATTTACCCTGATAAAGCCATTTTAAGCCGGCTCAGTACGACTAAGGTACTCCATCCTAAACTCGAGAGGCAGAAATCAAGAACCTGGACACGCATTAAATCCGGTTTGTGAGGGATCACTAGAAAAAATCAGGGACAGTCCCAGAGTAGATCAAAATTCATCAGAGTAGCCAAAATTGTCTTTCATACAACTCGAAAACATTTCAAAAAAATTTGATGGCGTCACCGTAGTTGACCACATTAATCAGGACATTAATCAGGGAGAACTTTTTGCCATTCTTGGTGGATCTGGCAGTGGTAAAACCACCCTGCTAAGAATGCTCGCTGGCTTTGAGCGCCCGAATTCCGGTCGAATCCTGATTAATGGCGAAGACATGACCAACCTTCCCCCCTATCAGCGGCCGGTTAACATGATGTTCCAGTCGTACGCTGTCTTTCCGCATATGAGTGTGGCTAAGAATGTAGCTTATGGTCTGGTAAAAGAAGCCATCAAGAAACCAGAGATTAATCATCGGGTAGAAGAAATATTAGAACTGGTACAGCTTTCAGCTTTCTCAAACCGAAAACCAAATCAATTGTCTGGAGGGCAACTGCAACGAGTCGCATTGGCTAGAGCGCTGATTAAAAAACCTAAGGTATTGCTACTTGATGAACCCCTAGCAGCACTGGATAAGAAACTACGAGAGCAAACCCAATTTGAACTCATGAACATTCAACATGATTTGGGTATTACCTTTATCCTGGTTACCCATGACCAGGAAGAAGCCATGACCCTGGCAAGCCGGATAGCCATCATGAAAGAGGGCAAATTCATTCAGACAGGTACGCCAACCGAGATCTACGAATACCCCGACAATCGATTCGTAGCCGATTTTGTCGGCAACATCAATCTGTTCGAAGGCATCGTAACGAAGAATGATGGCGTTGCCACACAAGTCAAAACAGAAGCACTAGGGCTGCTTGCTGCCACGTCAGACGAGACGGTTAGTGTTGGCGAAAAACTCTGGGTTGCCATTCGACCGGAAAAAATCTTGCTCTCTAAAGACCCCATCAACTCGCCTAACATGAACTCGATCAAAGGGGCCGTGTGGGATCTCGGCTATTATGGCAATCATTGTGCTTATCGGATAAGAACGGATAACGGCACTGATATCCAGGTAACCACACAGAATAAAACCAGGGTCATTGGACTGGACATCAACAAGAAAGAAGCAGTCCATCTTTCATGGGACCCGGATAGCAGTTTGGTACTGAAGGAGTAAAAATGCTGAAAGCATCAACCTCTGAAAGACTGTGGCGGCTAGGTGTCATCTACCTGCCCTACCTTTGGCTCGTGCTTTTTTTTCTGATCCCTTTCCTGGTCATTTTTAAGATCAGTTTCGCCGACCCGGTCATCGGCCAACCTCCTTTCACGCCACTCTTTAGCGATTCAGAATCCGGCTTTATCCACGTCACACTCGATAATTACCGATTCCTTTTTCAGGATAACCTTTATTGGCTCAGCTACCTTAAGTCTGCCAAAATCGCGGCCACCGCCACCTTCTGGTGCCTTCTGATTGGCTATCCTATGGCTTACGGAATTGCCAGAGCGCAACCAGTGCAACGAAACATCCTTTTGATGCTGGTTATTTTACCTTTCTGGACTTCCTTCCTGTTACGGGTTTATGCCTGGATGGGCATGCTGTCCACCCATGGTTTAATCAACACTGCCCTGCTGTCGAGTGGTCTCATCGAGCAACCCCTGAAAATCTTATATACTGATACTGCTGTTTATTTGGGGCTCATCTATTCCTACCTGCCTTTCATGGTGCTTCCATTGTATGCCAGTCTTGAACGCTTGGATGATTCTATACGGGAAGCTGCTTCCGATCTTGGTGCCAGCCCCTATCGTGTATTCACTGACATAACCCTGCCACTATCACTACCGGGTATTATTGCGGGTTGTCTTCTCGTTTTTATCCCGGCGATGGGTGAATACGTCATCCCGGCCCTCCTCGGCGGCCTTGATTCACTCATGATTGGCAGACAACTATTTAATGAGTTCTACAGCAATCGTGACTGGCCAGTGGCAACAGCAGTAGCCACGATCTTATTGATCATTCTAGTGGTTCCGATCATGTTGCTGCAGCGGTATCAAATTACTCAGGATGAAACACCATGAAACAACGGTCCCATTTCATCACAACCACGATGTTCTTCGGATATGCGTTTTTATATATACCCATTGCATTCCTTGTCATCTACTCATTTAACGATTCCAGAATACCCACCATCTGGAATGGCTTTTCATTACGGTGGTACCGTGCTCTGTTGGCAAACGAACAGATTATCGATGCAGCGCTACTGAGTCTCAAAATCGCTGTGATCAGTGCAACTGTTGCGACTTTACTGGGCACACTTGCTGGCCTTGCACTTACGCAAATGAATTCTTTCCGAGGTAAACTCTTGTTCACAGGACTCATCGCTGCGCCCCTGGTCATGCCTGAAGTGATAACTGGCCTGTCCTTGCTACTGGTATTCATTAGCAGTGAGCAGCTCATTGGCTGGCCTGAGTCTCGTGGAACCCTAACCATTATCATCGCCCACATTACTTTTTCCATGGCATTTGTTGCCGTCATCATTCAGTCACGCCTGGCAACAATGGACAAGTCCTTGATTGAGGCCGCCACTGACCTGGGCGCGCATCCCTTTCGAGTGACTCTCGATATCACCCTGCCATTAATAACACCGGCAATGCTAGCAGCCTGGTTGCTGGCCTTTACCCTGTCACTGGATGATCTGGTCATTGCCAGTTTTGTCTCCGGCCCAGGTTCCAGCACCCTGCCGATGGTCATTTTTTCTAAAGTAAGGTTAGGGGTTACGCCTGACGTGAACGCCCTGGCAACCATCATCATCACTATTGTCGGTCTCGGTGTCATAACCTCAGGATGGATCATGTACCTTAAGAAGAAACCCAATTTGCAAGCGGTTCATCCCAATAAGCATCCAGTGTCTTACCTAGAAATTTGACCTATTAAAACAAGGGACACCTAGGGTCTTCTCTTCCAACCCAATACACAAGCATCGCTCATCTCTGTTCAGCTTGAATTTTCATTAACAGGGATGAGCAAAGAAACATCTGGCAATCGCCTGCTAAACCACTCATACTCATTAAAGCTATTGAGTTTTCGACTAACGCTCATTTCACCATTAACCTCATCTCGCCATTAACCTCATTCCGGTGTAAGAAAACACAATGGCGATATCTGACTCTAGTAAAAATCCTAATACGCCATCAGGCGACAAAAAAGAATCCAGCGAACAACGATACCAAGAGTTATTTGAAGACTCGCCTGTCGCCATCTGGGTGGATGATTGGAGCCTAGTCAAACAAATGCTCGATGCGATGGAAGGCATTGACGACTGGCGTTCTTACTTTAGCCAGAACCCAGATAAGCTTAGAAAAGCTTATGACGCCACAAAAATTGTCCAGGTCAGCAACGCGGCGGTGAAACTCTTCAACGAAGAGTCAATAGACACTCTTTTGCAACATAGTCTAGCAGAAGAGGTCATTGACGAAGAACTGGAATCATTCCTGGTACTGCTTATCGATTTCTGGAATCACAAGTTCAATAGAACCATTGAAACCAAGGACGTTGATGGCGAGCGTAACGAAATCATTATTCGCCAGCAATCCATAATACCGCCCGCTCATCAGAAAAACTGGTCGCGGATAATCTATGCACTTGAAGACATCACCGAGCGGGTGAGGCTAGAAGAACAGCTAAGACAAGCCCAGAAAATGGAAATGGTAGGCCAATTAACCGGCGGGGTAGCGCATGATTTCAATAATATATTAGCGGTCATTCAAGGTAATGCGCAGCTTCTCAGTGAAGGAATCGGCGATGCAAATGAAAACATTGCAGCTATTTTAGACGCTTCCAATCGCGCTACTGCGTTAACGCACCGCTTGCTTATATTTTCAAGAAGGCAGAATCTGGAGCCGAGTGCACTTGACCTTAAAACACTCATTGAAAACATGTCAGACCTACTCGCGCGCTCTCTGGGCGAGACTATAGATATAACCTACAACATAATCACCGACCCTTGGATCGTATTCGCTGATGCGAGTCAGCTAGAAAATGCCCTATTGAACTTGGCAATAAACAGCAGAGACGCAATGCCGGAAGGTGGCCTAATCACTATTGAATGTTCAAATGTCTATCTTGATACTGATTATATTGCGGCAGAGCACGCCCGGACTGGTTATATCAACTCATACAGTGACACAAACACTTTAAATTCAGACTTTCAACCCGGTAACTATGTCGCACTAACCGTTTCAGATAGTGGTCAAGGAATGGCAGAAGAAGTTCTCTCGCAGATTTTCGAACCATTTTTTACCACTAAAGCGCTGGGTGCTGGCACTGGCCTGGGCCTTGCCATGGTCTACAGCTTTATCAAACAATCAGGGGGGCATATCACGGTATCCAGTACGCTCGACAGGGGTACTCAGTCAACGCTCTACCTCAGGAAAGTTGACAATTCAGCCGTTGATAGCCCAGAAAAAGATAACCGGTTGGAAAATAGAGTTAGTAAACAGTTACAGATTCTGCTGCTAGAAGATGACAAGCATGTGCGTAAACTGGTGACAAAGATGTTGCGCGAGCTTGGTCATGTGGTGGTAGCAGTCAGCCGAGTCTCTGAGGCTGAGACTGCGCTGGCACAGGGAACCGCTTTTGAATTCCTATTGTCAGATGTAGTCCTAAGAGGTGGCAGCAATGGTCCTGATTTTGCAAATCAGGCGTTAGCTCAATACCCAGACTTGAAATGTATATTTATGTCCGGTTACTCGCCAAAACACTCTCAATCTTCTATAAAAGACCTAAAATGGGAGCTGCTACAAAAACCATTCTCAATGCAGCAACTGGATAATGCCTTACAAAATGCACCTAATTGAAAACAAGTCTGTGACATCGGCTCAATAAGATAACCGCTCCCAAAAAAGACAACCATGCGCCCTGTTACCGGTTAAACAACGTCGACTCCAACCACTGAAATCAGGTTCGTGATGCAAAACCTGCAATACACTCTCCTGTATTGGGGTCGAGTAAAGAATTGCCTGCTAATACCTCAATTCTACGCGGTTTATTTGCCCCTGCCCCCACTGGATCCATACCCTCGGCAACCCCTTCGGCTAATTTCCGAAACAATCGACGCGATAGCGCTGTCCCCTTATCCCCTGCCATCAGGTGCTCTTCACTATGCAAGCTGATATCACCCTGCCCTTTTTGTGCGACATAATCCGTCTGCCAGTCCTGATGATCCTGAAGTGACCATTCACTGAACGGCTTACCATGAGCAGGACCCCAATGATCCTCCAGCATTGGAATAGCCCCACCATGGGGTGGGTTTTCGGTATCGATACGAGCCAGACCAAATAGGACATAGCTGGTGTCATCTAAAGGCAGTGTCCAGCTAATGCCGGCCCGACCCAGGTCCTCATCAGTCACACCCGCCGTACAATTCATATTCGGCATAATGACCTGGCTGATTCGTTGCTGCACTGGTCCATCAGGAAGTTGACGTTTTTGTATTGATATGACCCCATCATCAGTCTGTTCGAATCTCACTTCTGGCAGAATTCCAAGATTAGGCGAAAACTGCGGTCCATTGATTGAGAAATGCAGTACACAGACATGAAACGGATCCATCCAATTGTCATACATCTGCCACCAGTTATAGTCACTTTTCGCGGCTATCTTTGGATGGGGTCCATTAGGTCCAGATTCTGAGCGATAGGCCGCGATTCTTTCATGGGCAGCAAGGTCTTCCGCGATAGAAAAAGTTGGGAACTGCGGCTCTCGGTCAGGCGGCCCCATATAGGTGAATAGCAAGCCAAACTCTTCTATGACTGGATACCATGGCTGACGAATATTATCGCGCAGCTTTTCATTCTTCTCGGTTGGAATTTCCAGGCAATGCCCCTCAGCACCAAATAACCAGCCGTGATAACAACATCGAATGCCCTGTTGTTCGACCTTACCATAGATCAAATCTGTACCACGGTGCATACATCTAGGATAAAGCAATCCAACTTGTCCGGTGCCATCACGAAATAACACCAAGTCTTCACTCAATATTTTGACCCGCTTTGGCTTCGAGGTCGCTTCTCCAGCTAGTGCAAAAGGTTGCCAATAACGCCGCAGTAATTCTCCTCCCTGGGTACCGGGCCCCACGCGTACCAATTCGTCATCGCTGGTGGCGACCGGTCTTCCATAAGCACGGCCCTGTGTGTCACGTTCAAAACTGTTCACGCCCTTTAATGCAGACATTCCATCTCTCCTTTAACTCAATACCGAAATCTTCGCATATATAAAAATAACAGCAAATGCGATACAGCGAAGCATCCTTGTTTCGTTATGACGACGGATTTCCTCAGTGAGGATTTTTTTTAACCTACTCCACGCTGAAAAATTTTTTAACACCAGGCTAATTCAATTGCGGCCACTAATCACTAATACAGCCGGTCGGGCTTACAAAAGAGTCCTCGCATCAGTCTAACCTACCCTGATACTTTGGCCCCCATCGACAGGCAAATTGACGCCAGTAATGAACCCGGCTTCATCGCTGGCTAAAAACAAAGCCGCCTGCGCCACATCCCAGGCCGTACCCATTTTATTACCCAGTGGTACTCTTGCATCTCTTTCAGAGACAACTTGTTCTCGTGACACTCCGCGCAATTGAGAATAACCTTCTATCGCCATAGGCGTATTCATCAGGCCCGGCAAAATACAGTTTGCCCTTATCCCGAATCGAGCGTTGGCGCTGGCAATCTGCTGAGTCAACGCCATTACGCCTGCTTTCGATGTTTTGTAGGCGAGCATACTGCTTGACGCAATGGCTGCAACCGATGAAATATTGATGACAACCCCCGCCCGCTGCTCTCTCATGACTGGAATAGCATACTTGGCTGTCAAAAACATACTCTTCAAATTAACGTCCATGATTCTGTCCCAGTTCTCCTCACTAAGATGAGTCACACCTCGGTCGCCAGCGCCAATTCCTACATTGTTGTGCAAAATATCAACTCGCCCAAACTGCGACTGGCAAATGCGAATCATTTCCCTACAGGCAGCCGCATCAGTTACATCCATATTGTGTATCAGGCAACGACCCTGCTCAGACTCAATCAGGTCAGCGGTTTCCTTTAAGCTGATGTCGTCTCTATCCACCAACAGGACTTTGGCGCCGTGCCGGGCAAACAACAGCGCGGTCGCTCGGCCATTACCCATCGTGACTCCCGCAGTCTGCCCAGCACCGGTCACAATGGCTACTTTGTTTTCAAGTCTCACCTTGCCCTCCTCATAAACTCCCCTATGCAAACGCACATCATCCCATAAACCTTGGTTCCGGTCCTAAAGTCAGAGCAGAAATCACCTAAGCTTAGCCCACTGCCAGGAAATTCCTGGATAACTGTTACACTGTATCAGCGCCTTTGTTTGGAGTTTGCAAGATATGGAAATGATTCAAGACATCAACAACTTCCTATGGAGTGATAATGTACTTTATGTCGTCCTTGCAGCAGGCCTACTTTTTACGGTCTGGAGTGGCTTCTGTCAGTACCGGGCGCTAACCCATGGATTACCCGTTACCTTTGGGCGTTTCGATAACCCCGATGACCCGGGAGCCATCAGTCATTTCCAAGCCCTTTCAACGGCTATGTCATCAACGGTTGGACTTGGCAATATCGGTGGCGTCGCAATCGCGATTTCCTTAGGGGGTCCTGGCGCATTATTCTGGATGTGGGTTGTTGGCCTTATCGGAATGGCACTAAAAGTGACCGAAGTAACGCTGTCCATGATGTATCGCAACTTGGACGATCACGCTAATCCCAGGGGCGGACCCATGTGGGTATCTAAGCGCGCTTTTGCAGAGTTAGGGCTTCCCAAGCTAGGGATTTTTATCGGTTCGGTTTATTGCATAGCAACCATTATTGGTTCATTTACAGGCGGTAATATGTTTCAGTCCTGGAATGTTGCAGACCTAACCCACACTTTTTTTGGTTGGCCAAGAGTACTGGTTGGAGGGATACTTTCAATCACGGTCGGTTTAGTCATCATTGGCGGTATCAAGCGAATCGGTAAGGTTACCTCCATCATCGTCCCTATTATGTGTGTTATGTACCTCATAGCTGGAAGTTACGTTCTCATACTGAATTTCGAATCCATACCCTCAATTTTTAGCACCATCATTGATTCGGCATTTAACCCGACCCAAGCAAGCGGTGCTTTCGTTGGCGGCACCATGGGTTCCGCTATGCTTTGGGGTATGAAACGGGCTTTGTACTCTTCGGAAGCTGGCTTGGGCTCGTCGGCTATAGCGCATAGCGCTGCTAAAACAGATGAACCTGTCCGCGAGGGTGTCGTTGCAGGTCTGGAACCTTTCATCGATACTTTGATCGTCTGCACCATCACGGGGCTGATCATACTCTCTTCGGGCGTCTGGAATAGAGCTGCTGACGGACAATTGATAGAAACTTTCGATTTCACTGAAATCTCCACCGCTAAATGGCAGCTTCCACCTATGCCGGTTACGCAATTTTCTACAACCCAAACCACGACGCCTGTCTTTATGATCGTCGCGACTGAAAACGACACCTTAGTCCGCCTGCACGGTGATATTATCTCAAATGCTAAGGGTCATACGGCTCATTTCAATGACATCAACAGTCTCGACCAACCCAGATTTAAAAATAATCACGTTTTTAAATCCTATAATGGAGCTTCTCTGACAGCCCATGCCTTTAACCAAACTCATGACTGGCTAGGCATCTACCTGGTGACATTTGCAGCCTGGTTTTTTGCGATTTCAACCATCATCGGCCAGGGTTACTACGGCGAACAGGCGGTGTTTTTCCTTTTCAAGGGTAAGGGGGTACTCAGCTTTAAAATCACCTATTGCTTTGCCACCCTGGTCGCTACCTTTGGTTTTATTACCACAGACCGGGAACTCGATGCGGTCACGACGACAGGGACGGGACTGGTTCTATTAAGCGGTTTGTTCATCACCTTGATATTCGGACACAAGGCGATGAAGGAATATCACCGTTATAATGCAACCATGGCAGAGCGCCAACCCCATTCCCAATGAACCCCATAACGGAACCTGTCCATCGCCGGAGATCACCTAATGGTAAGCCTGATGGCCCATAGCTTTAACAGAAATCAGTTATTTTAATCTCAGACATAGGACATTTAATCACCTTCATATCTCCTCGATGACTAAATACAATGTTGATTCAATAGAACAACTGACCCGTCTTCTCGGTAAATTGATACAATGCAACAAACCAGGTAGCGAAACCAATAATAAGAGCCACATTATGCAGAGCCTATCTACTAGAACCCCTTGGGAGGATTTTAAGTTACACCATCTATCACCGGCGATTGGGTCCGAAATTCAAGGCATTGATCTCAGCCGTTCGCTTTCAGTCGAAATCATCGACTGGTTGACCGCGCTACTGGTAGAACGAAAAGTCCTGTTTTTTAGAGATCAGGCGCTGACTGCCAAACAGCATATCGCTTTTGCCTCCCGGTTCGGTAAACTTGAAATACATCCGTTTACCCAGAATAACGTCCAACATCCCGAAATCATTCAACTCAACAATGACCGACAGAATCCCCCAAGAATCAATCAGTGGCACTCAGATGTCACTTGGAGGAAAAAACCCTCTCTGGGATCAATTCTTCTCGCCAGAGAAGTTCCGGAAGTGGGCGGCGATACTTTATTCGCCAACATGGAACTTGCCTACGAAAAACTCTCCGACAAAAAAAAGACTCAAATCGAAACCAGCCAGGCTTGCCATGATAATCAGGTGTTTCTGGATAACATGCGAACCAGGGGCATGGATGAAAACAAGGTCTCATCCATTGCGTCAGCTTACCCGCCGGTGAAGCATCCAGTAGTACGAACGCATCCCGTCAGTGGTCGAAAGTCTTTGTACGTGAACCAAATTTTCACTCGAAGTATTGATGGTCTTGACCCCAGCCTATCTGACAAATTACTCAAGGAACTTTTCCTTACCGCATGGAATCCCGATATACAGTGTCGTTTCCGCTGGAGAAAAAATTCTGTGGCATTCTGGGATAATCGTGCTGTACAGCACTTCGCAACAGCCGATTACTGGCCCAACACTAGACAAATGGAGCGTGTTACTATTCAGGGAGATACCCCCTACTAATGACATCAAAGCGGGTTTAAGATCATCCCAATTAATTCTATTCAAATGCCATTCATACCAATCCGACAAACTAACGAAACCAAGAAAAAACTAATCTAATGATGGATTCCCCTCCCAACTCATCTCCAGGCCTGTCTTCAAGATACCTGTGGTATGTTGTTTTTATTTTCACCCTCGCCTCGACCTTCTCGATCATTGACAGGCAAATACTCAATGTGATGGTAGGACCGCTCAAACGGGACCTGGGGGGTATTAGCGACACCCAGATATCACTAATAATGGGCTTCGCATTTGCATTGTTTTACACGCTAATGTCCTATCCAGCGGGCAGAATGGCTGACCGATTCAATCGAATCAATATAATGACGGCGGGCATAGCAGGTTGGAGCGCCATGACCATGCTATGCGGTACTGCCAACCATTACTGGCACTTATTTATCGCCAGAATGGGCGTAGGCGTAGGCGAAGCCACGCTTGGGCCTGCATCTAATTCAGCTCTGGCAGATTACTTTTCAGCAGACCGCCTACCCCTGGCCATTGGGATCGTCGCTTCCGCTCCATTTATAGGCCAAGGTCTGGCCAATATAGCCGGAGGCCCCCTGATTGACTATCTTGAGGCTACCCCAAACCTGGTCATGCCGCTGCTCGGCGAAGTATTCTCCTGGCAGATGGTCCTCATCATCGTTGGCGCACCCGGCCTGTTAGTCGCGTTGGCCATGTGGTTCCTAGTAGAACCAGCCAGAAAGGGTAAACAATTCGAATCATCCAGGTCAGTCCCTTTTACACAGGTTTGGCTATTTATCAAAAGCAGGAACCGATTTTTCACGTTAGTTTTCCTGGCTTACCTCTGCCTGGCGACCCAAGGATGGTCACTATTTTCCTGGCTGGTTGAATACTTTGTGCGTAATCATGCCTGGACTAGAACCGATATCGGCCTTTCCTATGGATTCATTGCTTTGATTATCGGTATCGCGGGAAGTGTCAGTGGTGGGCTATTTGCAGGATGGCTTATCCGAAAAGGAAAATCAGACGCCACCCTTAGAGTCGTATTGGCCAGCACCATCGTGCTGCTGCCGTTTGCTACTGTGCTAACACTGGTTCCAAACGCGTACCTTGCACTGGCATTACTGGTACCCGTCACTTTCTGTATGGCAATTGCGCCTGGCTTAATCATCACCACGCTGCAATTGATCTCCCCCAATGAACTCAGGGGCCAGATGGTGGCCTTTTACTTAATCGCTGTTAACTTTCTCTCGTACAGCTTTGCGCCCTCACTGCCCGCTATCTGCAGTGATTTCCTGTTTTCCAGTGAACTTGCATTGGGCAAATCAATTTCCTTGCTGGCGGTAATAAACTACACCGTCGCTATCGCTTGCCTAACGCTTGGCTTGAAATATTATCGACAGGCTCTTCAGCGGGCAAAAGCCTGGCAGGACGATTAAGCAAGGCCGCCTAATTTCGTTTTACATCACGAAACGGGCCTGTATCAGAACGGGGTTCCTTCGGCATTCCGAGCACTCTTTCAGCTATGATATTACGCTGAATTTCATCGGTGCCTCCCGCAATCGATACCGCTGGCGTCGACATCAGGATTTCTGAAATCAACCCTTGCCTCGGAGCATCTGATCCTTCCAGCATGGCATCGGCGCCGGCAATCAGAGTGTGAACCCGGGCTGCCAACTTAGCAACATTACTAGCTGCAAGTTTACCTAAGCTCCCTTCCGGACCTTGTTTTCGTCCGGCGGCAAGACCCGCCCTGGCACGCTTTGCAGTCCATTCTGATGATCGAGCCATCATAATCAGTTTAGCTAATTCCTGTACCACCACCGGGTCATTGATCTTCCCTGTCTCAATCGCTCGCGGCAATGCCAAATCTACTCTGCCCGCGCGCTGAGGATACCACTTATAGGGCTCCATCACCGATTCAGTTTCATGCTGTTCCTGCGCATAGATCTTGCCTGTCCGGCGAGCCTTGGCATCTGCAGCAACCGCAAGGGGTCTTAACCCATCTGCCCGCCGGCGCTCATGGGCCAATGTAGTCAGGGCCACCTGCCACCCTGAACCTAATCCACCCACCTGATGGGCCGCTTCTACATAAGCGTCAGTCATAAAGACTTCATTAAAGGAGGCATGATGGTTCATCTGCCGCAGTGGCCGCACTCGCACACCAGCCTGGTGCATATAAATAACAAAATAGGTCAAACCTCGATGCTTGGGTTCGTCCCAGTCTGTTCTAGCCAGAAGCAATCCCCAGTCCGCATGGTGGGCGCTCGTTGTCCAGACCTTCTGGCCATTTACAATCCATCGATCACCATCCTTGTCCGCTCGCGTTATCGCACCCGCCAGGTCAGAACCACTACCGGGCTCACTAAACAATTGACACCAGCTTTCCTCCCCGGTGAGGATTCCGCGCAGAAACTGACCTTTTTGCTCATCGGAGCCATGCTCAAGTAAGGTCGCTGCTGCCAGCATGCGTATTCCTGTCTTAGCAACACCCACCACATCAAGCGCAACAAATTCCTGCTCAACGACATTCGATTCAGCCGTACTCAGTTCTTTTCCAAACCACTGTTTTGGCCATTCAGGTACGCCCCAACCAGAGTCGGCCAATAGATTTCGCCAGACGACTAAATCCAGATCAGGGTCCCAGTTTTCATGCAACCAGCTTCGGGCCTGCTGAGCTATTTCTGTCAGGGTTCTTGAACTCATACTTGATCTCCTGATGCGCTGACCAATTCGTTAATCAATCGTCTCCGGTACCAATCTGGCGCGCCCAGTAACACTTCTGACGACTTGGCTCGCTTAAACCAAAGATGCGTATCGTTTTCCCAGGTAAAACCAATGCCGCCATGGAGTTGGATTGTTTCCAGTGCTGCCAACAAATAAGTTTCACTGGCTTCTGCCTTAGCGATACTCGCATTGACAACTAAGTCTCGGGTTTCTCTGCTACTCGACTCAGCTGCGAAATAGGCTGCCGATTTAGCTAATTCGACTGCCAAAAGGAGATCTGCACAGCGATGCTTGATCGCTTGGAAGGATCCTATTGTCCGTCCGAATTGGACCCGGACCTGGGTGTAATTTAAAATATCCTCGAGCAGTTTCTCGGCTCCACCCACCATCTCATTGGCCAGAGCAATCGCAGACAAATCCAGGACTTCCTGCAATTTGACACCTGCCTTACCATCATCGCCGATCCGTTCTGCTGGCGTCTGATCTAACTGGATCTCCGCCTGCTTCCTGGTCCGATCCATCACACTCAGATCCCATTTAGACAAACCTGACGCATCACCAGCTACAGCAAAAAGAGACAAGCCATCATGCCCAATTGTTCCTGGTAGACGCGCAGCGACCAACAGTAAGTCTGCCTGGCAACCAGAAATCACAAATCGTTTCCTGCCCGTCAGGTAATCACCATCGTCACCAGAAACCGTTGTCTGCACTGAACCCAGCAGATCAGACTCACTCGACTCAACCACTGCCAGAGTCGCAACCAGCTTACCGCTGGCAATATCCGGTAACCAACCACTTTTCTGGTCTTCCGAGGCTAACAAATTAATTGCCGTCGCGGCCATCATCGCGCTGGAGAAATAAGGGCCGCAGTAAAGCGCTCTTCCCATTTCCTCCATGGCAATGCCCATTTCCATCATGCCAAAACCGGTCCCCCCATACTGCTCAGGGATAATTAATCCCAGCAATCCTAATTCATCACTTAATCGCCGCCATACCTGCAAGTCGTAGCCAATTTCTGTTTCCATCAGGTTACGGACGGATGTAACCGGTGAAGTGTCTTTCAAAAATCGGCGCAAGCTCTCTCTGAACTGCAATTGCTCGTCAGTAAAATGGAAACTCATATTATTCGTAGTATTCATAGTGAATCAACCAAGACTAAAATGGAGTGAAATACCGCTTTATTCAGCAATTTAACATACTGTAACCGTCTGGAACGATTTTTAGATGATCGGTATACTGAACAACTCACGACGCAACCTAGCGACCCTTTTGGACACATAACATGCCTGCCTTTCCAGACAGTATTAAACAGTTAGACAAGCCATGGCTGGAAAAAACACTCAATTGCGATATTTCCAGTTTTCAGATTGAACCGCTTGGAGAAGGTATTGGTATCATTGGTTTAGTAACCCGATTATCACTAAAGGGTAAAAACTGCCCGAAGTCTCTGATTGCTAAATTTCAGTCACCGTCTCCAGAAAACAGGGCCATAGCGCATCTTTTTAAGATGTATGAACGCGAGGTCCAGTTTTATAGCCAGGTGATAGAGGCGGTCCCAATAAGGGCACCACACTGTTTTCACGCTGCCTTTGATCCAGACAGCAACGCATTTATTCTATTGCTGGAAGATCTCCAGGGTTATCGCGCCGGTGACCAGGTGGCTGGCTGTACTCTTGACGAGTGCGAACAGGTCATCGATACCATGGCGGCCTTCCACAGATCCACCTGGCAGCCAAACCATCTCCCTGACATCATTCATCACAATACAGACTTCCAGATTCAGGGAATGATTGACGGTTTCACAGCGGGTTGGCCCATTGTGACTGAGAAATTCTCACATTTAATCAGTCCCCAAACAGCCCATCAAGCAAGCAGCCTGCCTGACCACATAGAAAACCTGTTGGAACAGATTATGGATGGGCCCTTATGTATAGCACATGGTGATATGCGCCTGGATAACCTACTTTTTGGTCCAGACCATGTCGCTTTGGTGGATTTCCAGGCGCTATGTAAATCTGCACCTGAGCATGACCTGGCTTATTTTCTCAGCCAAAGCCCGAGCCAGTCGATTCTGGAAGACCGTGATTGGGTAACTTACTATCATCAGCAGTTGACCAGTCAAGGCATTCAGTATTCTTTACCAATGTGTCGAGAACGCTATCGATACTGCACTCTCTACTTTTTATGCTATGCCGTTATTATTTGTAGCGCTCTCGACACTGCTAATGAACGCGGTAAAAAATTGGGCGAAACCCTACTTGGCAACGCGCTAAATTCGATCAATAAGCTAGATGGATTCAGTTTACTTAGATAAGGAACGACAATGAAATTAGAAGGAAGAATTGCAGCCGTTACTGGCGGATCTGCTGGGATCGGAAGGGGTATAGCCGAAGCTTTTCTTGCAGAAGGCGCATCGGTTGCGATCATGGCTCGAAACGCCTCAAAAGCGCAAAAAGCCGTTGACGAAATCGATGCAGGAAATCGCTTGATTTTTATTCAGGGCGATGCCATGGATCAAGGCTCCATTGAACACTTCGTAGATAAGACCGCTGAACACTTTGGACAACTGGATATACTGGTCAATAATGCCGGTGGCGCCGGTGATCTGCAGCCGACAGTTGACCTGAGCGATGAGGCCTTTGATGAGGCGATGAAATGGAACGTCTATTCCACCTTTTGGGGGACCCGACGAGCCTTAAAGATAATGCTCCCGAACAGCTTCGGCAGGATTATTAATATTTCTTCAATAGAAGGTAAACATGGCAAACCCGTGCTAACGGCCTACACCGCAGCAAAACACGCTGTCAATGGTATGACCAAAGCAACCGCTCGTGAAGTCGGCACCCAGGGCGTTACTGTCAATGCGATCTGTCCTGGCCTCATTATTACCGATATCGTCAGAGATAATGGCCCAAATACGGCTGCAGCCATGGGCATGACTTTCGAGGAAATGATTAATCTCTTCTCCCAGGAATCAGCGATTCAGAGACCCAACACAGTTGAAGAAGTCGCCGCCATGGCCGTCCTTTTAGCGAGTGATGCTGGCGCCGGGATTACCGGTGCTTTGCTCAGCATCGACGGTGGGTCAGCTCAATATTAAAAACCAACAGATCCGCTGACCCACGTAAAACCCATCGGCGCCTTATCGCCTGCATCCGGCGGGGAAACTTAAATGCTGGCCGATCCATCCGATCGTCTATAGGCACTACTTCAGTGCACAGGCGACCGGGATTAATGCCCGGCAGGCTAATCCTTGCAAACATCGCCGGGACTTCAGCCGAGTGGCGCTGGTTTTTGGCAATGGATAACTCAAACCGATAGAACAGGCTCGAATCAGGTTATTGAAGGCGTATCAATTAGGCTCGTCGAGATAACTTTTCAGCTGGTCTGATCGGGTAGGGTGTCTCAACTTTCGTAATGCTTTAGCCTCAATCTGTCGAATTCGCTCTCGAGT
The DNA here is from genome assembly GCA_964524295.1 of uncultured Pseudomonadales bacterium. Taxonomy (GTDB): domain Bacteria; phylum Pseudomonadota; class Gammaproteobacteria; order Pseudomonadales; family Azotimanducaceae; genus UBA9926. The sequence continues at coordinate 3,770 of CAZGCW010000019.1, read as the reverse complement.
GACATCAAACTGCTTACCCACTTCCTCCAAGGTATGGTCGGTGTTCATGTCGATGCCAAAGCGCATTCTCAGGACCTTGGCTTCACGCGCAGTCAATCCGGCCAGAATATTTCGAGTGGCATCTCGCAAACCCTCTTCCGTTGCCACTTCTACAGGAGAACCCACTGATGCGCCCTCCCCCAAATTAGAATCTGAATCTAAAAAATCGCCCAGGTTAGAATCATCATCATCACCTATCGGCGTTTCGGTTGAAATCGGCTCCTTGGCGATCTTCAATACTCGGCGGACCTTTTCTTCAGGCATCTCCATCCTTTCACCCAGTTCCTCAGGTGTGGGTTCTCTACCCATTTCCTGTAGCATCTGTCTGGATATTCTTGAGAGCTTATTAATGGTTTCTATCATATGCACTGGAATTCGAATGGTCCTAGCCTGATCAGCAATAGAACGCGTGATGGCCTGGCGAATCCACCAGGTGGCATAGGTTGAAAACTTATAACCACGTCGGTACTCAAATTTATCAACTGCCTTCATCAGGCCAATATTGCCTTCCTGAATCAAGTCGAGAAATTGCAAACCGCGATTCGTGTACTTCTTTGCGATCGAAATCACCAGCCTGAGATTTGCTTCAACCATATCTTTTTTGGCGCGACCCGCTTTGGCTTCGCCGATCGACATATGTCGATTTATTTCTTTAATTTCAAAGGCGCTCAGCTGATTTTTCTCTGCAACTGCCCGAATCCTCTTCTGAATGCGAACGATTTCCTCAGCCACAGACCCAAGCTGTTTAAACCCCGCATCAATTTGTTGTGAAGTCCAATTCAGGTTTTCTTCCTGACCTATAAAAGCCTGGAGAAAATCCTTACGAGTCATACCTCCCTCGCGCAGGCAGACGGTCAGAATCTGGCGTTCAAAGTGTCGAATCCGCTGATGAGGCTGACGCACGATGTTGACTATTCGCTCATATTCTTTGGGAATAAATTTGAAGAACTGAAATGCATCGCCAAGCGCGACTAGCTCATTCGCTACCGCTTTGGAAGCTCGGCCATTTCGCTTTATGGAACGATTGGTTTTTTTCAGTTGTGCCCGCAGTGCGGTGAAACGTTCCTCCGCTAACTCCGCATCAGGACCGGTATTTTCTTCACTGGCACCTTCATCTTTTGCTTCGCCAGGCACCACCTGTGCAGCCGGTGTTACAAACTCTGCCGGGTCTAAAAAGCCTAACAATAAATTCGTTAGCTTCCCTTCTTCTGATTGGGTTTCATCATAATGATCGAGAACAGATTCAGCGATACCAGGGAATTTCCCAGCAGCTTCCAACACCCCTCTGATTCCTTCTTCGATACGTTTGGCAATAACAATCTCGCCTTCTCGCGTTAACAAGTCGACTGTACCCATCTCTCGCATGTACATTCGAACAGGGTCTGTTGTTCTACCTGTCTCATTTTCTACGGCGACCAATACAGCCGCAGCTTCCTCAGCTGCCAGCTCATCGGTGCTATCCCCTTCGGTCATCAAATCATCACTTTCGGGGGCCAACTCATGAACAAGAATGCCCATATCATTGATCATGCCAATGATATCTTCAATCTGTTCTGGGTCCGATATGTCGTCTGGAAGGTGATCATTGACTTCAGCGTAGGTCAAATAACCCTGATCCCGGCCTTTACTAATTAAACTCTTTAATCTTGATTGCTGCTGCGCTAGCCCACTGCTGACCATAACCCCTCTCAATTATGCATCCCCACGCCGAACAACCCATTATATCGATGCCTGTGCACCTTATCCAGATAGGACCCCAATCCTTATAGGCTTCAATTCATAGCCTCAATACAACTACCTGCGGGCGCTAGGAGTCAGAGCCGGGGCCTGATTTAGCATCAGAATGACGACTGGAAAAGCTTTGGCGAACCATCTGTCGCTCTGATTCTGTCCATTCTGAAGGGTTCTTAGCCAACAATCCTTCGATGCTTAATTTCTTTACTTCTTTTTGCTGCTGGTTCAATTTCTGCCGTATGAGGCCCACGAACTCGTCACGAAGTTCAGATGCGCCTAATAACGGTTGATGGTCAAAAGCCTGACGAATCCGGGATTGCTGGTTCTTGTTTGAAAACAAACCCATAATTTGACCCGGGCTAGTCAATCCATCTGCTGATATCCTCAATGCGACCTGCGCAAGCAAATTATCTTCTCTACGATCCAATAACATCTCATAATCACTCGTGCTGAATTCCAGTGCCAGGTCTGGCTGCAGTACCAATAGCGTTAATGCCAGGTCAACAGGTTCATTTACTTCTTGCTGGCCCTCGGGGCGGTCCTCTAGGGCAGCTTGAGTCTCCGTCGCGGGCGCAGCATACTTTGCGGTGACCGCTTCAAGTCGGTCCTTATCTAAACCGGTTTTCTGTGCCAGCTCTTCAACCATCAAGTGTCGGAAAACACCTTCCTGCATATTATTGAGGTGAGACATCGCTAATTTACTCAGAGCGGCCTTCCCGGAGATCGTTGTGACATCGATGCTCTTCTCCATGAGGTCTTGCTGAATCTTACGAAAAAACCAGTCAACTAGTGTTTCCGCCTGCTGGAGCCTGTCTGTGAAACCCTGACTGCCCTCACTCCGAACCAAAGAATCCGGGTCTTCTCCATCGGGTAAAAACAGGAACCTGGCGCTGCGCCCATCCGTCAATAACGGTAATAGTGTCAATAACGCTTTCCATGCGGCATTTCGTCCTGCTTGATCACCATCGAAGCAAAAAACTATTTCTGAAACCTGCCGGTACAGACGCTCTACATGCTCCAGAGTGGTCGCGGTTCCCAGCGTGGCAACCGCATAATGAATACCGTGTTGGGCCAAGGCAACAACGTCCATATAACCTTCAACAACCAGAATACGATGCAGTTTCGCTTCATTCTTCCTGGCCTCATAAAGGCCATAAAGCTCACGGCCCTTATGGAAAACGGAAGTTTCAGGCGAATTCAGATACTTAGGCTTACCATCACCAATCACACGACCACCAAATGCGATAGTCCTGCCGCGCAGATCTCGAATCGGAAACATAATTCGATCGCGAAAGCGATCATAGCGTTTTTTTTCCTCTGGCTGGTCAATCAGTAAGCCAGCCTCTATCATCTGTGACACTTCTGCATCCGACAGGGCCAATTCCTTTAAAAGGTTATCCCAGCCTGCAGGCGCAAACCCGAGTCCAAAATCTCTTGCTATTGTTCCGGAAAGACCCCTGTTTTTTAAATAGTCAACTGCCCGGCCACGCTGAGCATGACTACGTAACTGACGACGATAAAAATCCGCTGCCTGCTCAAGTTGAAGCAAGACTGATTTTCGACGCTGACTTTCTTCCGATGACTGACGCTGCTGGTCCTCCGGAACGGTTAAACCCAATCGCGATGCCAATACCTCGACCGCGCTGACAAAATCCAATCGTTCCAATTCCATCAGGAAGGTCAGAGCGCTACCGGAGGCTTGACAACCAAAACAATAATAAAATTGCTTATCCTGACTGACACTAAATGAAGGAGATTTTTCCTGATGGAAAGGGCACAGACCTGAATAATTCTGGCCTGTTTTCTTGAGGGTAACCCGACTTTCAATTATCTCAACAATATCAGTCCGGGCAAGAACATCGTCAATAAATGCTGGGGGAATCACCGTTATAGTAGGGTCATTGGTTTGGATCTAGCATCGCATCGCAGTTCAAGACAAGCAAGCGCGTTATAACAATTAGCTCAGCTTCTGTTTTACCTGAGCGCCTACCTGCCCC
>CAZGCW010000018.1:16292-29520 GCA_964524295.1 uncultured Pseudomonadales bacterium | reverse complement strand
CTGCAGTGGCATAGGTAAAGGCTCAGGCGCTCCTTCTAATTGCCATGCATCGGTCCAGGGTGAGCGCAGTTGCCTGGTATATTTCCCTGTCCGGCTTCGTGATCGAACGGTTTGTCGAGAGCTGGCGGAAAGGAATTTTTCCTTAATCACGGGTGCCGTTTCAGCTTCCGCCGTAGTCAACCAAACTGAACCTGTCCACGCGCCCTCCGCACCCATAGCCATACAGGCTGCCATCTGCTTGCCGGTCACTATACCTCCAGCGGCCAGAACTGGGATTTTTCGGTCGTACTCTTTAAGAGACTCAAGCACCTCAGGAACCAGGACCAAAGTGGATACCTCACCACAATGGCCACCCGCTTCAGTACCGGCAACAATGAGCATATCAACACCCGCATCGGCATGCTTAATCGCATGTTCCCTGGCACCCGTCAGCGCACCTACCACAACCCCATGTTCTCTGGCACGGTCAATCATTGATTGGGGCGGCACGCCCAGCGCATTGACGATCATCTTGATCGGATGGGCAAAAGCCACATCCATACTGGCCGCGACACCTTCCTCACGCATGTTATTTCCGAAATTCTGATCAACCGGGTGATCCCAAAGCCCAGCAGTGTCAATACCATGACTGGCTAGTATTTGCTCAACATGCCGCCTATGCTCTGGTGGCACTCGAGCCTCAATCTCTTCAGCGGAAAACTCACCTTTTTTATCGCTCATACTGGTAGGAACAATCAGGTCTATACCATAAGGTTTTCCATCGATATGTTCATCGATCCAGTCAAGTTCTATTGCCAGGGACTCAGCAGTGTGTCCAACGGCACCGAGTACGCCAAACCCCCCTGCCTTACTCACTTCGACAACGACATCACGACAATGACTGAAAGCACACAATGGAAATTCAACCCCCAGCATCTCACATACTTCTGATTTCATTATTTTCTTCCTCGTCCCTAAAACGGGGATAATCGCCTGAACCTGGTAGAATAGGCAACTATCCCGACAAATCGAACCTCGCTATTCTCCTGCTGCGAGGTTCATAAAGATCACTAACAACATCTCTAATTCGTTACCGACACTGAAACAAAACTAACCAACCAAGCTAATCAAATTAAGGGCTCTAGGGTTCATTTTCATTAACTTTGCCGGCGGCGGCCATTATCTGAGCAATGAGATCTTGACGAACTGCTGAGGCATGTTGCTCAATTGACAGACACTCCTCATGACTCAAGCCTAAACGTTCGAGCACTTCGTTATTGGCCTCTCCCAGGACCGGCGGATTACCTTTAACACTGCCAGGCGTCTCACTGAGTGATACCAGATTACCTACTGTTTTTCTTTTACCTAAGCCGGGGATCTCTACCTCGGTGACATACTGGTTAGCAACACACTGCTCATCTGCAAACACCTCACTCCAGTCTCTAGCCCTTTCCCAGATTATCTCTGGCTGCGTATACAGGAAATCTTCCCATTGCTGCGTTGTTTTCCCTGCGAATATCTCTGTCAGGCGAGCCCGCACCTGATTCGAGTCTGCTTCGGTCAAGCCTTCGCCCAGACGTTGCCCGGGCGTCTGGAAGCGCGAGTCGATGGCTAAATCAAAGGCTTCTGAGAATATACAAAAAGCATCCCAGGCTTCATAGTCCATGGTCTGAGCCATCATGATGGCACCATTGTCTTGGGTACGATAGACCCCGTAGGGACCTCTAATATTGGGATGATGGTTACCATCTCGAGTTAGCGTCGCACCGGTCATACTGACATGAGTCAATTCCCATTGCTGCAACCAGAGCGTTGCGCCCAGCGCGCTGGTCTGAACCCGTTGACCAACCTGAAATCTCTGCCTGGCAAGTAATGCCGTAACGACCCCGAGCGCAAGCTGCATTGCTCCACTGGTATCAACTACAACTGCGCCTGCCAGACTCGGATCGCGATCAGGATATCCAGTATGATGCACCAGTCCACCCCGGGTGGCGGCAACACCATCTAGCATCGCCTTGTCATTATCTGGACCTGCTGGGCCAAAACCATTGACCGAGGCATACACCAGGTCCGGGAACCTTTGATGCAGCTCTTCATAAGCAAGGCCCATTTTCAGCAGCGCTGGCTCACGATAATTGGTCAAAAAAACATCTGCACTCGCCAGCAATAGATACACCGCCTGCAGGCCTGCTTCCGTCCCCACATCAAGGCATACCGATCGCTTACCGCGATTAACGGCCACATACTGTGGACCAATCGTCCCCTCCGGCATTTCATTCTGACGACCCCGACCATAACGACTGGCATCGCCCATGGGCGGTTCGACCTTGATCACCTCCGCACCCATATCGCGAAGATAAAGACCGGCCGCCGGCCCCTGCACAGCAACGGTCATTTCTATAACAGTAAATCCTTCCAGCGGTTCAGGCATACCATCTCCTTTTTAGCGCTGTCATGGCTAAGTAACAAGCAATCCTAATAATGACACAGATCATTACTTTTGCTGCAAACTTGTTGATGCTGACCATGTTACAAATCGACGCCGCAAAGCCTATCAAAGCAATCTCCATCTTCTCCGGAAAATCACTATTTATTGCGGCACCGATCCGTCTTTCAGAACATACCCTGATGCATTTTTCAGAGTCTCTGCCAACAGGTCCTAAACTCAAAGCCGCATCTGGATCAGGCGTCAACTCAAATTGCCTGACCGAAGACCATCCCGGTCACTTCACCACCCTGACAGCAACAGCCGAATCAGCCATCCATCCATCCTTGAAGATAAATTGAGCCCCCGGGCTACGAAAAACGAAGCGTGACTTATGAATAGACTTGCACACTGACCGAAAGACCGCGCTAGATTTAAGACTAATCAGGATTAACTCATGACCCTGATGCAGGCCCGGTAAAAGTCTTGAGTAACTGGTACCAGCCTGAACCCTTTATTTTAATCGGTAACCGACCCAGCTTTTCCATTGTCTCTGTATGATGCTGACGACCTTCCCAGGCCATCGGATCAGCTTGCCACTGATTAAGTACACGCTCGGCCTGCTCATAACTCTCTGCTTCAACTTCGTAGACAGAAAGATATTCAGACACTGTCTCACCATCAAGGTGAGGGCCAGACAGCCGATAAACGCTGCCCTTTATGAAGCCGGGGCATTGACTGGTATCTTCAATATGCTGATCAATAAACCATTCATCAAAAATAGCCTGATCCCCGTCACTAATAGGTTCACAGAGCCCTATCAAGACATACCGTGGCATTATTCAAAACCTTGCTTTTATGACTAATCGCGGCCAGCCAATCTTGATGGAGCGAGCTGCCCTGCCGGATCAGGATTATTCCCTATCCACACACACATTTGTGGATCAGCCTCTTTTATTTCTCCTGAGATGTGTTGTCCCTGATTCGTAAAAATACCTACCCTGTTGTCGTTGCTCAAGCGGATATTGCCATCCTGGTCAAGCTCATACAAGGTATCTGGATCGAAGGGATGGCTTACAGAACCCATTATTCACCTACCCATTCAGTCAGTTTAGTATGTAGCCAGCGAACTTTACCTTCCTGATAACCCGACAGGGTGATCCCGGACCGATAGGTGGACTCTAAGCCTAGCTGAACTTTGGGCATGTTAAACGCATCCTGGTCGAACACCTTACCGAGAAAGCCCAATGCACTGGACCATTTTTCGTCCGCTTTCAGCCAATGAATTTTCGCTGCTGGAGGGCGCTCGCCTTGGAAGGGTGCCAGTTGCAGACACTCCATAATCGCGCTGCGATGATCACTACCATTAGGACGAAATCGATATACGATTTTATTAAATGCACCCCAAGGGTGAAAATTAGGGAACAGGGTGTAGTCAATACTGTCGACTATTTCTGCGTCACAGTATTCATCCACTTTACTACCCGCATCCGGCCGCAAGCCCTCCCGACTGATCCCAGCCATGAATGCCCTGACGTTCATGCCCTCAGGGATCTCAGGCACTTCAGCATCATGGGGCAAATCCATCATCGCGCGAAGCATTCCCTCTGGTTCAATCTCATAATCCAGCAACGGACTAGGCGTAATGCCAGGCGTAATGACCCGAGAACAATTATCCCAAATATCAACCTGACTATTGACGTCACCAATCCCTCTCAATATCTGCGGATGAGTCGCATTAACATGGTAAGCCTCGCAAAATGCTTCCTGGGCTATTTTCCAGTTACAGGGCATGATCTTGGCGACATGTGCCTGCTTGTACAATGCGCCCAGATCCCAACGCTCAAACTGAGATTTCATGTCCTTAATGTGTTCCTCAAAAGGCCCACAATCCTGGTCTGGATTAATAAAAACAAACCCAGACCAGGTCGCCGTGGGCAACTCAGGAAGTGAAAATTCATCTTTATTAATATGCGAAAAATCCCAGTCAGCAGGGATATCCTTGAGCTTGCCATCAAGATGCCAACAAAACCCATGAAAAGGGCAGCGAAGCTCAGACGCATAGCCATCAAATTCCTTGAGCATGCGGCCACGATGTAAACAGGCATTGGGATAGGCTTTTATCTCCCTGGAGTCAGTTCGAACAATGAGAAATGACATACCGGCAATATCGTACTTGATATGATCTCCCGGCTCGGGAATATCCTCTTCCAGACAAGCGAATTGCCAGACTTTTTTCCAGAGATGTTCAACTTCCTTTTCATGCCAATCTTTGGATATGTAACGTTCAACCGAAATATCAGCACTTCCCATGTCCTTGGGTGACTCCAGTCTAAGGACTTCCGGGACCTCATGGGAGTCTGCATCGAGCAACTCCTGATAGGTCACACCAGGGGACCGAGGCATCGTTACTGGATCAAGGTCTTTATACATTCCACGTTCTTGGTTACTCATTTAAATACCAATCTCATTATTACAAGTCATTAACCTAGAAGTTATATCAGTCCTTGGTAGGATTTCCAACCGCCGTTTTGTTTTAGGCAATCGTACTAAAGGCTTCAGACCGATCCTCAATGGTTTCCTCTTCAAAATCAATATGCAATCCCTTTTAGGTACGCAACAAATGATGCGACTCCAGAACTGTTGGCCTACCATGGTCGTGCCTATCCAAGATTGCGACGAAACAGATCATGCACCCGTTCCCAGTGTTTTTCCGAGGCTCCGCGATGATATCGTTCACCTCCGGGTGGGGCAAAGCCATGCAGTGCGCCTTCCATGAATTCAATCCGATAGTTAATGCCTTGATCAGCCAGTGCTTTGTCCATGATGGCCAATTCTTCCTTAGTGGCAGTCGGGTCATCGTCAGCCCAGCCAAAATAGATCTCTCCCTTGATCTTATCTATTTCTCTATGAGGGGAGTCATCCTTATCTGAAACGAGCCAGGCTCCATGAATGGAAGCAACCGCAGCCACCTTTTCGGGCAAATTTTGCAAAAGACCCATGACTAATGGACCACTCATACAAAACCCAACCGCTCCAATCATTCCACTTACATCAGCCTTGTCATTATTAGCGGCAAATTCAAGCATCGCCTGCGTATCAATCAAACTGCCTGGCCGATTAACCGCCATCATATATTCACGACGAACATGCATGTCTTCATCGCTCAACCCGAACTCTCGATAAGGTGTATTCCTATAATAAAGAAAAGGCAGAAGAACATAGTAACCGGCACTGGCTAGCCTGGAAGCCATGTCTTTTAGCGCTGGACGAATGCTGGGGGCATCCATCAAGTAAAGCACAACAGGATAAGGGCCACCTTCTTCGGGATGGAACTCGAATGTGGTCATACTGCCGTCTGGGGTTTCAATCTCAACCTGTCGTTCGATCATAATTCACCTCTAGCTGACTATCCTTCCCAATCATAGAGGTACACCTTTTAGGTATCAATGCCGGATTCCGTAGATCCGGCGTATTGAAATGCGGGGAAATCAAACTCATCATCCAATGCCCGATGCTCAGCATTTAAACGCGTTCCAGGCCGCCATTATGCTCAGCTGCAACCAATTCTGTTTTGCCCTTTAAACTCCCTCTAGCCCCCGTCCTAATCGCCACCCATCATTAAATTATGCTGCGCGATCGGGTTATGTTCATTGACAAATGGCTTAACTGAAGTTATTGCTGGGTTAGGAAGTTAAGGGGGTCTCAAATTGGAGCAAGCAATGAAAGGGGCACTGTCTCATATTCGAATCTGTGACTTTACAGGACAGTTAGCAGGTGCCGGCGCAACCAAGTGGCTAGCGGCTTTCGGCGCCGAAGTCATAAGAATAGAAGACCCTGTCAAGGAAGGGCGCTGGGACATTCTAAGGGCTACCGCACCCTTCATCGACGAACGAAGAGGCGTTAATTTCGGTGGTGGTTTTAATAACCACAACACAGATAAAAAAGGGATTACTCTGAATCTTCGCACTGACAAGGGCAAACAGATCTTGACGGAAATCATCAAAAAATCCGATGCCGTCACAGAAAATTTTGCAGCCGGTGTACTTGATAAATGGGGCTTTAGTTATGAGAAATTGAAGCGCATCAAACCTGACATTATCTATGTATCTAACTGTGGGTTTGGCCACAAGGGGCCTTACAGTCAATTCAAAACCTGGGGTCCCATCGTTCAGGCAGTATCCGGCTTAACCTTTTCCTCTGCACTACCCGGTCAGCCGCCAGCCGGATGGGGTTACTCCTATATGGATCATACAGGAGGCTATTATATGGCCATGGCAATCATGCTCGCTTTACTCGAACGCGATAAAAGTGGGCAGGGCCAATGGGTCGACCTGGCCTGCACAGAAGCCGGCTTGAGCCTGAACGGCCCGGCATTGCTGGATTGGACTGTGAATAAGAGACCTATGCGACAACCCAATGGGATCAATTCCAACCGCAGTCAATTCAATCCAATGGCGCCACACGGCATTTACCCCTGCGCCGGTGAAGATGAATGGATCGCGATTGCCTGCAGAAACGATCAGGAGTGGCTCAACCTGAGCAAAATAGTCCAAGCCAATCAACCTGGCAAAGCCGATCCATCCTGGTGTGGGCAATATGATCACCTACAGGATCGACTGGATCATCAGGAAGAACTGGACGACGTAATCGCAAACTGGACAACCCCACAGGACAAATTCTATCTACAGAAACGCCTGCAACAGGCTCGGATTCCGGTTGGCGTTGTGCAAAAACCCAAGGAACGAATTGATGATGACCCAACCACAGAAAACTTCAACCTATGGCCAACGATCCAGCATTCAAAAATGGGCCAGGTCCGCGTCGATGGTCTACCGGTACGCTTCTCTAAAACACCCTGGGAAATGACTCATGGCGGCCCCTGCCTGGGCGAGCACACGGCTGAAATACTAATGCAACTTCTAGATAAGAGTCCAGACGAAGTAGAACAACTGCGCAAGGAAGGGGTTATATGACGGCTTTAAATGGCGTTCGCGTGCTTGAACTGGCCAATGAGTCTAATGCTTTTGCCGGGAAATTACTGGGTGACATGGGTGCTGATGTCATCCTCATTGAACCGGTAAGTGGCGAGCCCAGTCGAGCTTACCCTCCCTTTGTTGATGAACAACCCGGAGATAATCAAAGTCTCTATTTCATGCACTACAACACCAGTAAGCGGAGCATGATTCTAGACCTTGAAACCCAGGGTGGCCAAACCACGTTCAAGCAATTGATCAAAAGCACCGATGTTTTGCTCGAATCTGAACCGGTCAATCGCCTAGGCAAACTTAGCCTGGATTACAAGGACCTGGTAAAAATTCAGCCAACGCTTATTCATGCCGCTATCACGCCCTACGGACGAGATCAGGCCCAGAGCGACCTACCCGTGACCGACCTGACTCTCATGGCATCGAGCGGCCCTCCCTGGAGTTGCGGTTACGATGATCACGGCCTGCCTCCCGTACGAGGCTGGGGCCAGCAGGCATACCACACGGGTTGCCACTATGCCTTTATGTCTATTCTGACCGCATTACTTTACCGCAATGTCTCCGGGCAGGGTCAGTTCATCGATGTATCAATCAGCGCAGCCTTGAACGTAACCACCGAGGCGGCGAGTTATTCCTGGCTGGTCAGCGGTGCGACAGTCCAACGTCAAACCGGACGTCATGCCGCCATCAAACCGACAGCTGAAAGCCAGGTCAAATGTGCGGATGGTCGTTATGTTAATACGGGTGTACCACCCAGGTTCCCCGAGGAATTCGGCAGATTACTCACCTGGCTCAGAGAAACTGGCCTCGATAAGGACTTCCCCGAAGCTGTCTTCCTCGACATGGGCGCAAATTGGCAAGGCCCATTTGACCTATCCCAGATAGGAGAAGACGAAACCATCACCGCCATTTTTATGGCCGGTCGACAAGCATTAATCAAGATAGCCAATTCCATCAGCGCTTATGATTTCTTCATTGGATGCCAGCATTCAGGCTTATCCGTTGGTATCGTTTACGCTCCAGAAGAAGCCTTCGAAGACAAACACTTCAAGGCGCGTGGCTTCCCCGTGGAGGTCCAACATGATGACCTGGAGCGAACGATCACCTATCCTGGTGCTCCCTATCAATTGCCGGCCAGCCCTTGGTCAATCAACCGACGAGCACCGCATCTTGGAGAGCACACCGAGGAGATTTTAGCCGACCTATCAACTGAAACTGACTTTCATGGATGAGCCGGGTCCAGAAAAATGGGCTTGGCGGAAATAGTTTCCCCTGCTGACCCAATACAGCCTGACAGGAACAACCTAGTACCGGCCAACATGAACCCTTTCGAATAGGCAGGCACAAGCGAATTGAAAGACAACCCGACAAAGCCCTGCCTGGCAGAAAGAAATACGATGGCTCAGTCAAACCATGACTTGATAACCCGCCTCAGCAGTTTCCCTGCTTCGTTATAGGGAAGTTCCTGACTAAACCGGATTACCTCAGGCACTCGCGACGAACGCAATTGTGATCTGATCAGGCTTCTTATTTCGTCCTCCGTCAGTTCGGCCCCAGATTTTAGAACAACTGCCAGCGCAATCGCCTCGCCCCATTGGTCGGAAGGCACTGCTACCGCCGCGACATCACTTATAGAACCATTTTGGTACAAGACATCTTCAATTTCGGCAGGCGAAATGTTCTCTCCTCCCCTGACAATGACATCATCCGCTCGCCCGGAAAGATAAAGGTAACCGGACTCATCGATGTAGCCGGCATCACGAGTCGGAAACCAACCATCTTCAATCAGCGCATTCCTCTCCAGATATTCACCTGAAACCTGCGGTCCGCGAACATATATCTCACCGGCTTCATGGTGGTCCAGTTTGTTACCTGATTCATCACGGATTTCAATTTCAATGGAGGGTAACGCTTTACCCACGGATCCCAACCTTGATCGTATAGTCAAATCATCATGATTGAATGCTTCTCGATGATCATCCGGATCCAGAAGCGTCACTGTACTACTGGTTTCGGTCAGGCCATAGGCGTTCGTAAAACTAACCTCAGGCAACAACGCCAACGCCCGTTCAATAACCGGCAGTGGCATCTTGCCGCCACCATAGGCAATCGCTGTCAGTGAACTCAGCCTATCAACACTGAAATTATCCTGTTCTAATTCATCGATGATTCGGGTCATCATAGTCGGTACCACGAACGCATTGGTGACCTGCTCCTGGCTGCACAGATTCAACCAGTTCGTGGCATCAAAACTGGGAAGTTGTACAATCCGGCGACAGGCATAAATGGAACTCATCACAGCTGAAATACCGGCAATATGATAAGGCGGAACAGACACCAGCGTCGCTTGTTCCTCTGTTGCGCCCATAAACTCAACTGTGCCAAGGATATAGGAAACAAGATGCTCATGCCGTAACAAAGCTGCCTTGGGGGTACCTGTGGTTCCGCTGGTGAACAACTGTATTGCAACAGCAGATGGGTCTTCTACACAGGCATAATCCTCTTCAGGGCCTGATACCACGGAATCCATAAATGCCTGCCGACCCTGAACCGTACCTTCTATTTGCGGCAAGTCAGCTGTCGTATCGTCATCTACTATCAGGAATACGGGCTCAATTCGACCCAGTAATTCCTTAAGTTGCTGCTGACTTAGTCGGTAATTAAGCGGCACATAGGCAATACCGGCCATCGCAGCTGCCATCAAACTAATGGGAACCGCTGGACTACTGACATCTAAAACAGAAACAAATTGACATCCGCTCTTGGAAAACACCGATGCGGCGCGATTCACAGCGGCATAGAGTCCAGCGTAGGTAGTGTGATTGCCGTCATAAGTTAATGCGACCCGTTCAGGACAGGCCTCGGCGGCCATCTGTAAAAACAATGATATGTTCAAGCCGCTAATCCGAGGAAGGCAATTTCTTGGTATCTTTAGTCATCAACTCATCCCCGTTGTAATACAAGGACCCGTCGCCACTTTTAATACACAACAATTCGATCGACTGGTCCTCGTTCACGTATCTCTTGCCGATGACACAACCATGCATATGGTCCTCATTAGCGGTGACTTTATCGTCTGACGCCTGCTCTACTAGTGCTTCACCACCGCAAGTCAACTCATTGCCCGCAGCTGCCTTGATCACCATCACCTCAGCTTCGCACACCGCACTTTTCAATCGTAATCCCGGTTTTAATTCCATAATACTTCCTATTCTAAATTAAATCTGTTTATCGAAGCGGCCTTTACACTGGCCGTTTCAGGTAATCAGGTAGTCTCGGGCCCAAAGGCTCCCTGACGACTCAAGTCTGCAATATCTTCCGCCTGATATCCTAATTCCTCAAGTATCTTATCCCTATGTTCGGCCAAATCCGGAGCTCGCTTAGGGCCAACCTGAGGTATATCTGATATGGCTATAGGATGATTTATCACTAAACGCGTATCAACATCCTCATCCTCTGGCGTGACGACCATGTTATTAATTCGAATTTGCGCATCATCCAGGATTTCTTCTACGATGGCCACAAGATTTACGGGAAGGTCAAAGGACCGGAAAATAGGCAACCACTCATCCTTGGTTTTAGTTTCCACAATCGCCTGTAACTTATCGCCCAGTATCTCTCGATTTTCAAACATTAGCTCCGGACTGGAAAACCGATTATCCGTAAGCAGGTGCAATGCATCCAATGCCTGGAGCAGCAAGTCCAGCATCTCCTCAGTTCTTATCATGTTAAATTGAAACCATCGGTCATCCTGGGTCCGATAGGGCCTCATCATTGCAGGCTCAAACCGATTCAACTCGCGATATAAAGGCATATCGCCACCGGCTATCACCCCCTGGGCAATTCCGGCTGCTGACCAAAGACCATTGGCCAGCAAAGAGGTCTGAACCAGGGAGCCTTCACCCGTCTGTGATCGTTTCAGAAGCGCCGTCACAATTCCAGCATAGAGTGCCAGGCTAGTCGGATGATCTCCCATTCCAGGTAGCCCTTGGGTCGGTCGTGTGCCAGGCTCACGCATCAGTTCCATCAGTCCACTACGTGCCCAATAAGCGATCTGATCGAAACCCTTCCGATCCCGCTCCTCGCCTTTCTCACCAAAGGCAGTCAATGATGCATAGATCATTTTTTTATTCAGGGGACGCAGTGCTTCATAGGTCAATCCACTTGACTCTCTCTGATCGTAGGGTTGATTCGTTATAAATACATCACACTCTGCAACCAATTGATGCAGAATTTCAAGCCCCTGATCGGTCTTCAAGTCAAGTGAGATACTACGTTTGTTTCGACCGTCCAACTGCCAAAACCAATTACTATCCGCATAGGGCGTAGTGGAAATATTTGCCAGCATGCGTAGCATGTCTCCCTGGCCCGGCTTTTCAATTTTAATGACATCTGCACCAAAGTCTGCCAGGATCATAGCAGCGGCTGGTGCCGCGATGACAGTGGCACAATCAATCACTTTTAATCCTGAAAATAGATATTCACTCACGGCTTTCTTGTCTGTTAAAAATATCTTGCCAAAGATTCTACTTGAATAAGAATCTACAGGCGATCTTCGTATTCCGGGCTGGACCCATTATTATCAATCTTGACGTAGAAAAGTAAGGAACCCTCAACCATCTTTTCAAGAAAAATAACCCATGACCGCCTGTTCCGTTACCACCCTTGTGCTGTGTTGAAATGGTCGTTCTATACTACCTCGGCGACCAAGCCCAATCCCATGGAATCGAACAGAGGACCCCATGTAAAACGATCAATACCTACGAATGAATCTGAGTCCAACCGAACTCACCGTTTTATCTTTCCAGAGAAGCGGGTGACTAGCTCAGTTTCAATTTCACCGACCTTAGCAAACACTCTGATCCTGGATGGCGCTATGATTCACTTCCCAACTTTAATTACATTCAAACTGATCCGCCTGTAACGGTCTCACATCTTCTGCTCAGCCTGGCTGCCTCCGAAATGACTACACTAAGAAAGCCTTTCGTACCGCAGTTAGGGTCTTATCTGACAAACCGATGTGCTGTAAATATCCGATAGCGCTACCCCAACGCTCGTCTAAACCATCTAAAAAATCACTCAGCGCTTGATCCGGAACACCAGCAGCCTCCATCATCTGCAGACGATTCATGCCCTCCGGAAAACCGCTCGTCTTTTCAATAAAATTCACTTGTCTTGTTACATCCAAATTGGTCAACAAGTAATCGGCTTCAATCAGCGTTCTATCAACACCCAGGACCGATAACAAAAATGCGGTCGCAACGCCCGTTCTGTCTTTTCCAGCCGTACAATGAATCAGTATCGGCTGTGCTTCCATGCGGGAGAAAATATCAAACATTTTCAACCACGATGCCGCACCGAATTCCAAATAACCAAGATAGCGTTTACCTGATATTCGCGTATCCCCAACAAGCTGACTTAACCTATCACTTCCGCCTTCTGGAATAACAGCGATATGCTGATAGTCAGCACCCAGGGTTTCTAGCGGACCCCGACCCTGATCATGGACTTCACTGGGTTTTCGCAGATCAATCTGAGTCTTGATCCCCAATGAATCAACGTTAATAAGATCCTCTCTGGTCATTCGGTCCTGCCGACCTGCTCGAAAGTATTTCCCTTTGCCAATCAATTTTCCACCCATGGCTGGATAGCCGCCAATATCTCGAAAATTAAAACATCCAAGGAAGGGATGATGTCTTTTTGAAAAATCGTCAATCATTTCTGCCTCATTACGATCTCATCCAAGTCAACAAACTAAACGATGCTCAACGCCACCATTGGTAAATCATCATCAGAACCGCATAGCGAGGCGGCCGGTGTCATCATCCTAGCCGAT
>CAZGCW010000018.1:0-16192 GCA_964524295.1 uncultured Pseudomonadales bacterium | reverse complement strand
ATCCTAGCCGATTATCCTAGCCGATAATCCTAGCCGATAATCCGCGTGCTGACTTATTACTTAAACAGCAATCAAATACAGTTGGCGTCATTAATTGAGAACAGACGCTATAGCACCGGTCGGAGATTAGAACACTAAAAATCTCACCCTTACCCGCCTGGGTTTTGATTCTGGGATCCTAAACTCTGCGTTCCGCATGCTTGACCTAATAGCACAATGCCTGCATTAAAATAGCGCCAAGCTATAGAATCCAAATTAGTCCTGTATCAACTCTGTTAAAAACGAAAATACCTCTACCTAATTCAGTTAATCAACATCAATCTCGAAATTATTTCCTTTAAATCCGTGTAACTGTAGGGTTTGGCTAAGAACTCAATACGATCATTGTCTAGATCACTGGCTTCCAACCCGCCATCAACGTAGCCTGATAAATAGATGACCTTCACGCTAGGGAAACTCACCACTAATCGCCTAACCATCTCAGGGCCACCTAGCTTCGGCATAACAACATCTGTTATCACGAGATCAATCTGTAGGGCATGTTTCAATGCGATCTCATAACCTTCTTCACCATTGCTAGCTTCCAGCACCTGGAAGTTATCCGCTACCAGTGCCCGTGTCAGAACTCTACGCACGGCGGGGTCATCCTCAACCACCAATATTGTTCTACTCAGTCCGGGATTTTGAGCTGCTGCTTTATCTGGTATGGAATAGTACTTCTCTACTTCAGAAGCTCGTGGTAGATAAATAGAGAATTTTGAACCTTTATCCTTCGCACTTTGTACGTGGATTGAACCACCGCTTTGGTTGACAATGCTCTGTGTCGTTGCCAGACCTAGACCGGTTCCCTCGCCCATCGCTTTGGTTGTATAAAAAGGGTCAAAAATATGGTCCATCACTTCGTGATCCATACCGATACCCGAATCTTCGATCTCTATACAGGCATAATCGCCCACTTTGAGACCCTCGATTGAATTTGCTTTTTCAACATCAACGGTTACATCCTGAACCCTTACCCAGATCGTTCCTCCCTCAGGCATGGCATCGGCAGCATTAAGAAACAGGTTTAAAACGGCCTGCTCAAGTCTTGCCCCTTCGGTATGAACAAGCCAAGAAGCTTTATCAATATCTAAATACAAGTTGATTGCAGAAGGAAAGATTCGCCCGAACATACCTACCAAACCTTCTATCATAGCTGTCGGACTAATATGTTCTGCCGCCGGCCGATCTTTGCGACTGAATTCTAGTAACTGTTTGGTAATCTCAGTAGCCTGTTCTCCTGCATGGATAATTTCCTTTAAATCCTGCTCTGCTTCGACTGTTAACTCATTCCTTTCCAACAAAAATTCGGCATAACCCTGAATCACCATGAGAAGATTATTAAAATCATGGGCGACAGCACCAGACAGCTTTCCCAGTGTTTGGAGTCGGTGGTCCAGACCAATTTGTTCTTTTCTTATTTCAAGTTCAGAACGTAGCTTGTTTCTTTCTGTAAGGTCCTTAATTTGAGCGATGAATTTTACCTGCTCATCACGGACCACCGTTTGGACAATCAATTCAACTGGAAACTCCAATCCATCTTTATTTTGGGAATACGTCTCTAGCCTGATACCAAGAACGTTAGGAATACCGGTATCCAGATAGCGCTGGAATCCATTTTCATGATCCGGCCTCAGGCGTTCAGGAATAATCAATTCATGCATGACAGAGCCAACCGCCTGCTCCTCTGAAATGCCGTAAAACTGTTCTGCGGCCTGATTAAACAGCTCGATCTTGCCAGCGCTATTAATCACTAAAACTGCATCCGCAGTCATACTCATATTCGCTTGAACCAGCGCTTGACTGTTTTGTGCATCAAGCTGTTGTTTCATTAAAGTTCGCTGCATTTGGCCAAGCAGTCTATTTAGGTAAACAGCAACAAAAGAGCAGAACACCACGCCCAAGATTAAATTCAGTACTGGCATGAGCACGTTCGCGGGCCCACCCACTGCCAACGGAGCGAGACGACTTAAATAGGCCAGTGCCGCCAGCGAGAAAGCGCCCAAAATTCCAGCAACACAAGCAATCCTGGCTCCCACGACTGACCCACCTATCAAGGTAATGACCAGAAACCAGACACAAAATGAAGAAAATATCCCATCGTCATAATAGGCGGTGACTAATGTGATGCTCATACAACCTGCGATCAACAATATCCCGGCTATTTCAATTGACTTACCTGCACGGGCTATTATTGCTGATGACAAAAAAGTAACCAAACTGCCTGGCCATACTATCCAATGCAGCGTTTCTATACGGCCCATCATAGGTAAATAGAGACTCGACAGCACGAGTACTACGAGTGCAAAAACCGATAATCGATAGATGATTCGGTGCTGGGATACTGGAGCAAAAATTGCCAATAAGTGTTTTCTATCCAATTATTCAACCACTTCTGTCACGTTGACTAAAAAGCTAAAGCGATCTTACCAATACCGCCCAGGGCCAGAGGCCTATCAAACCGATCGTCTTAACGACACCATTATATCTAGTCAATGAAAGCTTTCGCAAAAAGAATAACCTTCTCACTATAAACAGATAAAATGATTTAATTCCTTTGAATCCATACTACCTATAACAGCCCGAAAAATAACATAGAACCAACTAAGGTCGTCAAGGACTTATGGTTTATAGCTGCTTATTCAAGGACTTGATTATTTCTGACAGCCCATCGATGTCACTCACCCTGTGGATCCGTCAAATAACGGGCTCGATCATACCCATTTGGATTTCAGCTGCGCCCTTAAACTAACAAATGGAAAACCACTAAACGATAACAATTAGTTTCTTGGCAAAGCGTATACTCCATTAAAATACAGGTGAACAAAAGGGAAATAACACATGGATCGCCGCACGCTCGATCACGGTCTACACGTCTTAAGTAGCCTGGATACCGATGTAAAACAGGCCCTGGCCCGCCTTGGCCCACCAGAACCACGGGTCCGGCCAAGGGGTTTTGAAACCTTTCTGTCCACCCTGGTCAGCCAACAGATTTCTACCTCCGCAGCAGCCGCTATCATGACACGAATAAAGCGCCTGGTGCCAGATTGCACCCCTGCGTCACTCGCAAAAATAAGTGATGCTGAATTACGCCAGGCAGGACTTTCCTATCGAAAAATAGAATATGCAAGAGGCCTCACCGAGGCCATACTTTCTGGTTGTTTTAATCCCGAGTCTCTCGACGATCTGACAGATGAGGCAGCAATTAATCAGATCACATCGCTGCGTGGATTTGGTCGATGGAGTGCAGAAATTTACCTTATGTTTTCCCTCGGCCGAACCAACATATTCCCAGCAGACGACCTAGCCCTTCAAGTTGCCCTGAGTCAATTAAAAGGCCTCAGTAATCGACCCAGCTCAGCACAAGCGAGACAACTCGTTGCCCATTGGTCGCCTTGGCGAAGCGCTGGAGCGCTGTTTCTTTGGCATTATTATCGTGGTGCGCCTAATTAATAACGCCAGATTCAACCTCAATTATCTCTTAACCCAGCTCTGAAGCACAAGCAAGCGTGTTTCTTCAGGAAAAGGTATAATTCTGTTTCATCCGGCAAAACAGTGAATAGCCACATTTACTCTTCATTCGTTGTTAAAACAGGCATCACCCGGTGCCACCGGCAGAGTCTCAAAGAAAGCTAACCGATTCGAATATTCAACTAGCCAGAGCTTCTGCTGCTTGCTATCTTTAATTGAGTTAGGCAGTGGCAACGACATTACTTCTACATTCATCTATCTCGCAGAGAGAAAACAGGATCCTGTCATTAACAGTGCAGGGAGCATCGACTTGACTATAGCAGGCCTAGAATCACTCCTTGAATCCATTGAGAAAAGTGCGGACTTGGCCGAAAATTCTGGCAAGCTTCCTGACAACCTGGTTCGAGAACTGCAACGGTCCGGGTCATTTCGGGCACTCATACCGACTCAATTTGGCGGTCTTGATCTTCCTATTGAGGACTATCTAGACATCATCAAACAATTCGCCCAGCGTGATGCCAGTACCGCCTGGTGTGTCAACCAGGCTGCCGTCATTGCAATAACAACCCTCTGGTTGCCACGGCTAACGATTTCCCAAATATGGGGGGATCCACAGACCTCAATCGCCAATGGCCCTCCCTATCACTGCAGCATAGAACCCAAAGGCAGTGAATATAAACTCAATGGACACTGGGGATTTTCAAGTGGTTGTCAGCATGCTACCTGGATGACGGGCCCCGCCCAGCTTCCTGACCATAGCTGGCGTTCGGCTTTTTTTCGACCTGACCAGGTGGAATTCGTGGATAACTGGCAGGTCGCGGGCCTCAAGGCGACTGGCAGCTTTCAGTTCAAAGTTAACAACCTGGCTATTCCGGAAAGCCAGGTAGTGAATTTTCAAGAGAAACCGACTGTCACTAATACGATGACATTAATACCAATATCTCTGCTATTTGCCATTAGCTTCGCTGCAGTTGCACTTGGTCTCGCCAGCGGAGCCTTAGTTGATGTTATCAACATCGCCCAGGGTAAAAAGCCCAAATGGGCAAGCCTGCGTCTAAGCGAAGACCCTGACGTGCAAAGATTCCTGGGCAAGGCAATGGCTCGCTGGAGAGCCGCTGATGCCTACCTGACCAGCACCGCCAGTAGGGTCTTCAACGAAGTCAAATACAACTCAAAAGTTAACTCTGATCAGCGAGCTCAGCTTCGTATGGCTGGGACTCATATTATCCAGGAGTGCGTCGAAGTAGTCGATTTGGCGTACAAAATATCCGGTTCTAGCGGTATCTACCAAAGTGAAAGTTTACAGCGAAGATTTCAGGATATGCATGTCATCACCCAACATGTACAAGGCAGAGAATCTTACTTCGGTTTATTGGGCCGGTATGCGATCTCTGGTCAATATGAAACAGGCCCTATGAGCTAGTCCCGGCAATAACACAGGCAGATCAGGCCATTTCGCCAGTGCCGGATCAAAGGCAGGGTACCCTGCCATCTCTGCGAGACGACTTGCCTGAGCCAGCTACTCAGGTGACACCATTTTCATAGCCGAACCTTCGCCCGGGGTACCACTAGACCCGGGACATCGACCCTTATTTTATATACAGCTCCGGATTTTTCAGAGTGGGTTCCGGTTGAGCCAGAGACGATATACAAATCCTTCATGTCCTCTCCGCCAAAGCAGACGCTCGAACATAACGGTTGAGGGATTTCAATAACCTCAAGCAGTTCCCCGCGCGGGCTGTAAACAGCCACACCCTTGCCTCCGCCTGCCAATGCTACCCAAACTCGGCCATCTTCGGAAACAGCCAGACCATCCGGAGCTCCAGTTTTCATCTCCGCAAAAACACGTTTGGGCCCAAGACCGCCATCTTTTTCCACGTCATAAAAATTGACTTTACGGCGACCTGAATCTGAGTGATACAAAATCTTACCATCAGGCGAGAATCCCAGCCCATTAGTTAAAAGAACATCTCCAGCGACCTTTCTGGCACTGCCATCTAATTCTATTAAATATAGATCGCCCGCTTTTGCGTCCAGGCCATCATCAAAGACCGGACTGGATCCCAGTGAGCCGGCATAGATCCTGCCGACACCATCTGTCGTAATATCATTGAAACCGACGATTCCGTTTGGTTCGTCTTTATCGAGCAAAACCCGACTATGACCGCCATCAAAAGGCTTAAAAGAAATCTTACCCCCACTCACCACAAGCCCGTCTGCCTCATGCAAAGACATACCGCCAATACCACGGCGGTGTTCAAAAACAACGTCTACAGAACCCGTTTTATCAATACAGAACACACCACCCAGAATGACATCGCTGAATAACAAACCTTTGCCAGGAATCCACAAAGGCCCTTCAACTAGACTATAACCCTCGCAAAGTTTTTCCATAACCGCTGCCTTCTAACAAAAATAACCGAGTGAGATTTAACGCTACAAACTGCCCGCAACCCTGTCAACCCAATCACCTAAAAGCAATATCCGTAAAAAGTCCAGATCCCGGCATCCTGCTTCATAACCCGACTAACTTGATTCCAGGGCATTTAATTCATCCATGCCTGCAGGGCTGAGACCACCGATACTCACTAATCACCTCGGCCAGCATGACTTTAAGCCCTACCCCAATTGCAATCTCTGTCGACAATTGGAATAGAACTTCTAGTTAATCACCCCTATTTGATGATACGTTGCTAAATAGAGCAAAAGGTGCTTTATTCCTAACCGTACCCAAAGGAGCCCAGTATGTACGAACACATACAATATGAAGTTACCGACCCAGTAGCGATCATCACATTAAATCGTCCAGATACCCTTAATGCGATTACCGCTCGCATGCAAGCGGAACTCAAACACGCCTTGGCAGCGGCTGAGAAAGATGAAGCGGTAGTGGGAATAGTACTCACCGGAGCAGGAAGAGGATTCTGCGCAGGTGCAGATATAGGCGGGTTGCAAGCTACCGCCTCAGGAGATGCTGGAGGCCAGAGAAGGGAGGATCTAAGCCAGTTCGCTGCAACACCCGGGAATCCTGATATGGGTGATGATTTCACTGTCACCTTTTCTTATATCCCAAGTTTACAAAAACCCCTGATTGCCGCTATCAACGGTGCCTGCGCAGGCCTGGGATTTGTCTTCGCCTGCCTTTGCGATATGCGCTTTGTAGAAAAGCAGGCTAAATTCACCAGCGCATTTGTCAATCGTGGTCTCATCGCTGAACACGGTTCGAGTTGGATTTTGCCAAGAATTATCGGTGTATCAAATGCCCTTGACCTACTTTGGAGTGGACGTAAGTTTGATGGATTTGAAGCGGACAAGCTGGGACTTGCAAATCGCCTATGCGATCAAGGTACCGCCAAGCAACAAGCAATAAATTACATTGAAGAACTCGCTGCTACCGCAGCACCAAACTCAATAAAAATTATCAAAGCACAACTTTATCGCCATCTGAACATGACCTTCGGACCAGCAATGCAGGAAAGCAATGAGTTAATGGCTAAATCACTCAATGGCGGAGACTTCAAAGAAGGTGTTTCTTCCTTCGTTGAACGCAGACCGCCTGAATTTAAACGAGTCGGGGACTAGCTGAATCGATCCGATTAGGATCTGGGAACGATAACGCCAATGGCGAACGCAGATAATACGACATTTGAAATCATGACCAGCTATCGCCAGCCTTTAAGTACAGGGTTCTCACTAAAAAGACGTTAATTCACCATGGGAAATCGGCACGTAAACTAAACCCCACTCTATAGCGAACAGGAAAATCGGGTTTAACAGCAAAGCCAAAATGTCTCAAAGCAGAGGTCGCTTCTGCCTCCTGGTTGGCTCATTCACACTCTTAAGCAGCGCTTTGATCGTCAATCATCTTTAAGATAACCCGCCAAGAACTGGCCTAATTTATCCAGTGTCAATGGCTTGGTTAGGACATCTTTAAACCCCATTGAGGTATACTGTTTAACCATTGAAGTTTCTGCATTAGCCGTAAAAGCGATTACATTAGGCGCGTAGATAGCATCATCATCAGCAAGCCACTGGCGCAGCTCTATTCCCGAATGCTTGGGCATTTGAATATCTGTAATAATGAGATCAAAGCGGTTCTCTCTAGCCAGAGCTATGCCTTGTAATGCTGATTCAGCCATAGTTAGCTCTAGCGGAAACCTCGCCATCATGGCCTCCATAACTATCCGATTCATCTCCGTATCTTCTACATACAGCACCTTCAGGGTCGATTTATCCTGTTGCTGGTCAGGCCCGATCAACACCGGAGTTTCATCCACTTTTTGGCTAATTATCGCTTCTCTAGAGACATCTTCAGGTAGCATCAATTCGAAACTGAAGGCACTTCCAACTCCCAATCTGTTCGATGATACTGATACCCAGGCCAGTTCCGCCAAATTCCCGGTTAAACCCCGATTTAGCCTGGAAGAAGGATTCTCCAAGATGAGCCAGCGTATCCTGATCCATACCGATCCCGGTATCTTTAATACTAACCTCCAAGCTAACCATCTCCCCTGAACATTGCTGACACTTAAAAATCATCAGCACTTGGCCTTCATTGGTAAATTTTCTGGCGTTACCAATGATATTGGTGATCACCTGCGTTATCCGGCGTTCATCACCTAGAACATTGAGCGCTTGATCGCCATGAAATTCAGCTCGAAAATTTACCTTTGATTCCTCAAATAATATATCGGCCATTTTCCGGCTCTGCTCGAAAATTGAAAACAGCTTAAAGGGGGAAACACTGAGACGCAGATCGCTATCGAGCATTTTCTGGGAATCGAGTAATTCATCAATTAGCAATAACAGTGTCTGAGAGGAACTCTTAGCGACTGATAAATATTGTCCGCTTCCATCTTCGGAATTAGCCTGACTGACACCAATTAAGTCTAACGATGCGACTATACTATGCAGGGGCGTTCGTAATTCATGAGTAACTGAAGACATAAATTCGTCTTTTATCTTCAGTGCACGCGACAGCTCTTTCGTTCGTTCCTCAACTTTTTGCTCTAAAGAACTCATTAACTCTTCATTATGATTCTTTTGTTCCCTCAGCTTTTCTCTCAACTGAATTAACGCGGTCAGTAGATGAGCTATTTCATCACGCCTCGAAGATTCATGGATTTCTACTTCTAGGTCACCTGCTCCCAGCGCATTAGCCGACTTAATAGACTCTAAAACAGGCCTAATCACTCCTAACTGAACAATGCGATACACAAATACCTGTAATACTAGAATCGCCGCAAAAGCGACGTATAAGCTGAAATTTATCGCCTGTAATCTACTCGCAAACTGCGCTCTGCTGAAACCGACTTCTATGTGCCCACTCATCCTACTGGTTGTAAAAGGCGCACTGGCCACTAAAAAATGAGTCGGGTCTATGCCGTTTTCGATTTCCGATTCTACCTCGAACGGGAATGCGGCCAACAAGTCAAACGAATCTCCTTTGTCCACAAAAATAGCAGCGACTGTAATATTGGCATCACTAACTAAAAAATAGTTGAATTCTGCCAGCGCGTCTAAGCTCTCTTCCTCCAGAGCCAGCTTTACGCTCACTGCAATTGTTTTGGCAATGCTGAACAATTCGTTTTCCATATTGGCAGTCAATATCTTGGCCTGGCGATCCGGCACCACCCCAATAAGAATAACTGCAAACAGCGAGGTGGTAAGCAGGAAAGGGATAAATATTCTGGTCGCTATAGAATCTCTGTTCATAGTTCTTTTACAAATAATTCACTCACCACATTCCGGTTTATAGCGCCAATTACCGCAGCAGAACCAGGCGTATTTTTCACATAACTGATCATATCCATCTCATTATCCGCATATTTGGGAGGATTGCCTCTACCACTAAAAACAAGCTTCAACCAGTGTCTCTGCATCATCATTCCAGACTCCTGAAATATCTGATATCCCACATACTCATAGATGTCGGCCTTTCTACCCGGTAGAACCAATTTAATTGGATTACCGTTATGCCAACTCGCCTGCGCGCCCGTTAAAATAGCCTCAACGTCAACTTGAGCAATCTGCTCTTTGTTTTCGACATTAGCAATGAAAAGCAACTGCGATTTTTGATCTCCCTGCAATTGATTCATAGGGGCTAAACCCAATATAAAGAGGATGAGTAATCCGAATAATTTCTTCACGATCTCAAATCCCCAAAGACAGCTGAAAGCGGATATCGGCATAACTTTGATCTTTGCCATGCCGAGTGGAATCATTATGAGTTACTTCCACCTTTAGATCTGATCGCTCGGAAATTAAGTATTGCAGACCGACACCAAATCGACGCTCCAGGCCTACACTGTAGTGCTCCTCTTGTTCGTCAACATTAAGATAATCATAAAAGTAGAAAGGCATTATCCGTGGGCGCCACTTCCAGCCAAGATATAGATAGGAAGCGTAGTTTATTTTTTCGCTGACGGTCCTGCTACCCGAAAACTCGCCCAGTGCCTTAATTCTGTTATTTTCGTAATGAATAGATCCCGACCACAATTCATAATCAATATCCTCATGGGCTGACTCCATTGACCCACTATGGTCATACTGATCAACATGATCCAGGATCGTGTCTCTATAAATCGAGGTGCGAATCTCCAAATTCTTTATTGGCCTCACTCCAAGGCTAACTGTCATCGATTGCACACCGTTGGCAAACGGCTCATCGCCAGCGGATTGGCCAGATCCTAAAACAACATCATAGAAGAAGCCGTATTTGCCCAACCGGTTTCCTGAGAAGCGCAAGCCGATATCGTGGATTGGAACAAAATGCTTGAAGGAACTTGGTCGGTCGATCGTTGGGAAAAAATAACGGCCATGATGAAAGGAATCATTCCAGTAATTTACTGGCGTATGCATTTTCCCCAAACTCAGCCAATGCTTTTCGGACCAGTCAAACCGCAATCTGAGCCTTTCCACTTTTACGGTGTCCTCCCTATACTTCTTGGGAAGCACAGTGAACTCTGTTAATACCGACAAGCGACTAGATAACCGACCGAAAACAAAAACCGAGGTTTCGCCCAGTTCAATATCTTTTCCACCAGCCTCTTCGGAGAAGGGGATCCGGCCTGTGACATAACCAAACAAATTAAGGTTCCAGTTATCAGACTGCAACTCCATTGAATAAACGGGTGAGGGCCCGGCAATCATAACGATTAAAAACAGCAGCCGTGAAAATCTCGCATAAAAACTCATAAAACACACACTCCTGATGCCAAACTGATCAAACTGTCGTCCCAGTCGGCCTTCGTTTCTGAATAACCAAAATTAGAACCATAGCGAATCCCTCAATGAATGGAATTTTCCCTCCCCACCGATAACAAGATCACCAGATCGCACTGTTACTGTTGTAATCTTCTTGCCCAAAAAACGATCACTTGAAACCGATGTGATGACCTTACCTTAATCACACTCCAGATTAGATCCTCGTTCTATCAAATCACCTTTTTATAAGGGCGTGACACTCACTATCGGCCTCAGAACTGATAAAGACCAGGGCTTCGACGTTTAAAATTATTGTCTCATCCTTGACGGGATCCACAGCCGTGAACTTACTTTGATGCTAGCGCCATTCAACAAGTGCCGAAGTCAGACCCAGCGAAAACAAAAGCCGCCTCTTAACGCATCACTTATCCACTTGGTCGCCCATTGCAGGGTTGGTACTAATATTCTAAATACTGCTATGAAAAATTACCATTAAGAACTAATATTACTTTTATATTAAGATTTGAACAAGGAACTTAATATTACTTTTATATGAAGGTATGAACAAGGAACTCAATGTCCGATACTTCAGGGTTCTATCAAAAATTGCCCTTATACTCCGACTTTACCGGATTAACAGAACCTGCCTACTATCAGGATTTACCCGCTGACTGGCTATTAGTCATTAGCGATGTACAAGGCTCCACCGAGGCGATCCAAGCTGGCAGATATAAGGAAGTTAACGCTCTTGGCGCTTCTGTTATCATCGCCGTACTCAATATCACCAAACCGCTTCTAATTCCATTTGTTTTTGGAGGTGATGGCGCCTCACTCTGCATACCACCGGGTTATAACGATAAAATCGAACCCGCCCTAAGAGCAGCGAGGCAATTAGCCGAAGACTGCTACGGCCTGGATTTAAGAGTCGGCATAGTTCCGATGACAGCAGTGCTCGATGCAGGTCTAAAAGTGAAGGTCGCGCGATACCAAGTATCAGCAAACTATACCCAAGCTGTGGTTACCGGTGGCGGACTAAGCTATGCCGAAGACCTGCTCAAGGATAGGGTAAAAGGCAGTCATTATCGTTTGGAGGGCGGCAAGGTTAGCGCTGATTTTTCCGGCTTGGAATGCCGGTGGAACAATATTCCGAGTCGCCAGGGACAATCTGTTTCATTACTGGTTCGAGCTGTCAGCAGAAACGAACAACGTGCTGCACAAATCTATCGCCAGGTTCTCGATAAAATTCAGCAGATCTACGGTAATCAACAGGACTGCCACCCGATTAACATCGCTTATTTAAAGCTCACCCACAACCAGAAAAAACTGGGTGTTGAAACTGCGATTCACACTTTTGGCTCAAGCTGGACAAAACAACTCCAATATCGCCTTAAGATGCTGATTCAAATCACGACCGGCCAGCTATTAATGAGACTTGGCGCTAAATTGGCTGGGGTCGACTGGGGAGAATACAAAGCTGATGTCATCGACAATACGGACTGCCGAAAATTTGATGACATGTTAAGAATGATTCTTTCCGGAAACGAGCGGCAACGCCTGGCTCTATTTAACTACCTAGAAGGCGAGCGTATCGCCGGACAACTCTATTATGGCATGCAGATTTCCAATAGTTCTCTGATCACCTGCCTAATCTTTCAGCGGCAAGGGGAGCATGTGCATTTCGTAGATGGTGCCGACGGTGGATATGCACTTGCTTCAGCCCAACTCAAACAACAACTCCATCAGCAAACACAAGTCTGAACCCCTTGTCTGGATAAGCATTGCCAATGGCAGATACAGTCAAATCACCCTGTAACGGCAACCAACCCAGGCACTAGTTCACATTTCGATCACCTGTTTTCCAATAGGGTTTGCGCAATTCGGTCTTAAGTATCTTCCCAGCGCCAGACAGAGGTAAAGGTTCAGCCTGAAACGAAACTGACTGGGGGCACTTAAAACCTGCTATCAATTCCCTGCAATGCGCAATCAACTCAGCCTCTGAAACCTCTGCATCTTCATGAGTGACCACGATGGCATGAACTTGCTCGCCCCATTTTTCATTCGGGATACCAATGACCGCACACTGACTGACAGCAGCATGCTGATACAATGTATTTTCAACTTCGGCTGAAAAAACGTTCTCCCCGCCGGAAATAATCATATCCTTGACCCGATCGACAATAAATAAAAAGCCATCTTCATCGAGATAACCGCCATCTCCTGTGTGCAACCAACCATCGACTATGGTCTTGTTCGTTTGTTCCTCCATATTGCGATAACCCAGCATGATGTTCGCCCCTTTCATGCAAATTTCGCCGACCACACCGATATCAACCGGAACATCATTTTCATCACGGATCGATAGATCAATACCAGGCAATGCCTGTCCTGCCGCCTTCATTTTTCCCGCCAAGGGGCCTTCAAAGGTATGCCTGTCCGGCATCAAAACGGTGATTGCAGGCGAAGCCTCTGTCTGACCATAAGCTTGGATAAACTCAGTCCCTGGGATTTTTTCCATGGCTTTCTTGATCACGGCTTCCGGCATAGGCGAGGCTCCATACAAAATTGAAATCAGGCTCGACAAATCGTGATTATCAATTTCTGGATGGTTAACCAGCATATTGATCATAGTCGGCACCAGCAGCACGCGCTCAATTTTGTGGGATTCTATCGCCTCCATGGTAGCAACGGGATCAAAGCTGGGCTGAAAATAGTTCGCTCCGGCAACGGATACTGACATCATACAAACGAAAGCATCGGCTATATGGAACATAGGCGCGACATGTAAAATTCGATCCGCCGGCTTCAGCGAAATCATCGACATCGCCTGTAAGGCATTACATACCAGATTCTGATGCGACAACATAACGCCCTTGGACCTTCCTGTTGTACCGCCAGTATAAAAAAGCCCTGCAACATCATCATCGCATCGACCCGAGTCATCGAGCGGGGCTGCAGCAATAACATCACTATAAGCAATACAGCCAGTGGGTACTTCGCCCTCATCAATATAAACATAATGACGTACATGTTCGAGTTGGTCTTTAATCTGCGCTACTAAAGGTGCAAAAGCGGCATCGATGACCAGCACTTCTGCTTCTGAATCATTTAGCCAATAAACCACCTCTGGACCTGCCAATCGAGTATTAACAGGCTGAAACACACCGCCGGCCCATGGCACTGCAAACATGAATTCAAAATATCGATCACTGTTTAAAGCCAAAATAGCAGCACAGACATCTGATTCAATGCCAAGATTTCGCAACCCGCCAGCAAAACACCTAACTTTGTTGAGTAACTCCGACCAGCTCTGAATTCGATTGTTATCACGAGTTGCCAGGCCCTGGGCATTGACCTGAGCCGCTCTGCTTAATAGTTGTGTCGTCGCAAACATAATGTATTCCCTCTTTTCACCACGGTTAAGACGAGATCTATTCGAATACCATCTCAACAGAACCCTACCATAAAACCCTAATCGTCCCGCACACGCATTAATCTCTTCGTCGCAGCATAATCTAAAACCAAGTCATACCCAGTCCAAGCACAATCTCAGTTATACCTGCACGAACATCCTGTGCCATACTGCCTGGGCTGATGATTCAAAAACAATGACAAAGATTATGCAAACACATAAACATTCTCTCAAGCCATTAGAAGGATTAAAAGTCTTAGACTTTTCAGCTGTTTTTGCGGGTCCTATCTGCACAAGATTACTATCAGATTGTGGTGCGAGTGTCATCAAAATCGAACCCCCTGCTAGCGGCGATGTTGTACGGGGACCTACCGGTAATAGCCGTTTGTTTGCTCATTTCAATGCCGGTAAGCAAAGTGTGGCGATAAACCTGAATAGTAAGGAAGGGCAGGATCTAGCAAGAAAACTGGCCCAGGATGCCGACATCATCATTGAAAATTACCGACCGGGTGTCATGGCAAAATTTGATCTCGACTATGCTGCACTGTCACAGAACAGAGATGACCTGGTTTACTGTTCGATCTCTGGTTTTGGTCAGACTGGACCCTTTGTGCATCACGCCGCCTATGCGCCCATTGCTCACGCTGCCAGTGGTTTTGATGCTGTGTTTACAGCTGCACAGGCTCAACCGGATCAACCACCACCTGTCTGGAACATCATGGTTGCCGACATGCTGACTGGCGCCTATGCCTTTGGCGCAATCCAAACTGCTTTATTAGGTCGGGAAAAAACCGGGAAAGGAGATTATATTGATGTGACCATGATGGAATCGATGATGATGTTGATTCCAGGTCAAATTCAAAATGCCCAGCTGGAGCATCCGCCGGTTGCAGGCGGTTTTCACCCTATCCGCGTAAAAGATGGCTACGTGGCGATCTGCATTGTCTCAGCTAAAAACCTGCGTTGCTTATGTGAAGCGATCCAACGGCCGGATATGCTGACCGACAAAAGATATCAATTAGGGGAAAGAGCAAAGAACATCGCCAGTTTCATTGCACAGATCGAAGCCTGGTCGAGTAAGTTCACTGCTCTCGAGTGTGAACAAAAACTCAACCAGCACGAGGTTCCCTGCAGTATTTATAATTCACCAGCAGATCTGTTCAGCCATCCTCAATTAATTGAACGTGAATCCTTCAAGCAATTCTCAGATGCAACCAGTGATTTCCTGATTCAGAATCCACCCTTCAAACTCGCCAATACTGATATTAGCACCAGCAACTGTGCTCCCTTACTGGGAGAACAAACGCACACAATCCTGTCATCCAGATTAGACCTTTCCGAACGAGAACTAAAAAGCCTGGTAGAAAAGGGCGTGATTAATTAAGCAGATCATTTCCAACCCGCTGAAATTAATCTCTTGCCCGGCCCATGAACAGAGTAAAAAAGCCAAACATCGCTAGAGAAAAAACAACCAACCATTGAAAGGTGAAGCTGGGTAGATAATTCGCGCGATAAAAGTTATCACTAATACCACTGACACCCCAAATATCGCCACTTCCTGATCCAACTACCAGTTGGGCACGCATCCCTTTTTCCATGTGCTGTGCCAGATCACAATGCACGAGGTAATTTCGATTTTCACTGGGCGCAATAAAAGTACCCGTTTTGGTATGGCCACCTGAGACTTCAATATGAAACATTCCAGCCGGATAAAGGTACTTGGGTAAACCATGGACCATCCACTGGTGCCGAACATCGTCTTCGTTAATAAAAGTCACTGTGACTCGACTACAGGGCTCAACTACAAATTCATACTCACTCATACCGAATATCATCCCGGGTTCAGCGCTAGCAAAGCGCCTTCCAGCGTACACGGTAAACTCCTGCTCGCCACTAATCCGGCTGCAACCGCGCGGTAATTGATTCAGGTTCTGGTTCATTACGCTGCCATTTTCATCAATCATCATGGCGTGGTTGGAATGCGGGTTAGGATCGGAAATGACATCAGTGTGATCAGTGTGATCAGTGTGATCAGTGTGATCAGTGTGATCAGTGTGATCAGTGTGA
>CAZGCW010000017.1:1973-31032 GCA_964524295.1 uncultured Pseudomonadales bacterium | reverse complement strand
ACAGGGATTCTATTAAAGCCGGTGATGCCGTATCTGTGATGTACAGACTGGCCTGAAGGCCGGTGCTTCGAAGGTAGGCCTCAGCTACGAATTGATTGTGCTCATTCACTAAATCGCGGCGGCAAAGGCTAATTGCACATCCACCAAAACCCGCTCCTGTCATTCTAGAGCCCAATGTACCCTGATGTTCACGGCTGAGAGCAGTGATCCGATCAAGCTCTGGCGAGCTAACCTCGTAACAGGATTGCAGGGATAGATGGCTGGCATTCATGAGTTCCCCCAGGGCTTCAATATTCCCGTCCAACAAGCACTTGGCTGCCGCGATTACTCGTTGTTGCTCACTGACCAAATGCTGCAGGCGACGTTTTAGAGTCGGCTCAGATAATTTATCCTGGGTCGGTGATAACTGGCTCGGGTCAAGATTGGCTAACCCATTTTTTGGCAGTTCCGGACCCAGTGTTTTTTCGATGCGCCTAACCTCCTCTACGCGTTTAGCGTACCCAGAGCCGGCTAGTGTTCGAGGCATTGATGTATCCAGAATTACAATGCAGTAGGCCTCTGGTAGCGGCTTTAACTGACTGAATTTGAGGGTATTACAATCGAGCTTCATTAACCCACCCAGTAATACGGAAGCAGGATCCATAATTCCAGACGGAATGCCAACAAAGCTGTTTTCTGCTCGCTGGCAATTGAGTGCCAATTGTAACCTTAGTCCCTTATCCGACTCAGAAACAAGCTCATCGGTCAGAGCAAAATGGTTCGCCAACGCCAGCGTAGCCAAAAAAGAAGATGAACTGGACAACCCGCCGCTGTCCAGGGAAGACCTGACCAGAAGGTCAAATCCCTTATTCATACTTCGGTGGGTACTTTCACGCAGCAATCCTTGAACATAATCGCTCCAGTGATCTTGCTTTCGGGTCAACACATCATGAGGAACTATCGTTACTAATTCCTGGTACCGTTCACTATAAATCCGGATAGTAGAGCCCGCATTGCGTCGATACAATGCTGAAGTATGTTGATCTATAGCCATGGGCATAACCTGACCACCACAATAATCAATGTGTTCCCCGATCAGGTTGATCCTGCCAGGTGCGCTAACCCGGTGACTGGCATCATGACCAAAAACTGTGCGAAACGCGTCAGTGAAAGCACCTGTTGACGACATTAGTCATTCTCCAGAAAACGATAGCGTGTCTCGTTTAAACCCGTGCACTCAGGCTTGAGTATAATTGACGGGAAATGCTGATGATTGGGTGCATCCGGGAAGTGCTGCGCCTCTATGCAAATACCCTGATAAGGCCGATTGAGTGCATTACCAGTATATATCTGCACACCGGGTTGGTTAGTAAACACCTGCATTCGATAATCCGAGGTCGATAATTCCGCGACGGGGGATTGAGCTTCCTGCTGGCAGCCAACCCCATTATCAGCCACATAATAATGATCCAGTCCGCCAAATGCATTCATCTGCGGATCACGCCGTGATTGTATCAAGCTCAGCTGACGTGCTGTTCGAAGATCAAATTCGGTCTCATTAACATCAACGTAACGTCCGGTTGGTAATCGTTCTGAGTCAAGTTCGAGTCTCCGCCCTGATTTTACAAAAAGGCGATGACTCATGATCGTAGCGGCCCCACCCAGATTGTAATAGTTATGCTGGGTCGGATTGAAAGGCGTAGGTTGATCACAGACAGCCTCAGTACGATAGATGAGGTCACTGCCATTGATTTTAATCGTACTCATCACTGTCATGTTCCCGGGATAACCATGATCGCCATCTTCACTGGAAAGTGTAAATCGAATGGTATTCAGGCTAGCGGTACTTTCCCACAACACTTGGCCAAATCCTGAATCACCGCCATGCAAATGATGAACGCCTTCATTACGCTGTAGTTGCACCCATTGATCCTGATATTGATAGCGACCATGGCTGATCCGACCGGCCACTCTGCCTACCATCGCACCCAGGCTATGCCGGTCATCGAGGTAGTCCTGTGCAGATGGCAGGCTTAGAATGACTGGAATCCAGCCCCGGTTACGCGTATTCATCAGCGCTCGAATCGTCCGAGCCCCAAAATTGATGGCAGTCACCTTGAGTCGGTCATTGCTAATAGTATGGTGTTTGACCTGCTCTGCTGAGACCAAAACTACCCACCAGAGATTTTGAATACAAAATGGAGTTCACTCTGTTCAGGAATCGTGACCAGTAGCGGTTCGTGAATAATTTCACCATCAATTGCCAGTGCCATTTCCATCAGCTTATCAGGCTCCAGTCCAGGAGCATGACTTATAACTTCTTGTATAAATTCCCTATAAGTAGTTGAATTTATGCGAATATTATTGCAGCCAGCGAGCTTTTCGAGCTCAGTATTGAAGATCAGCGTTGCCATTGGCTCACAGCGGAATCCGCATTATTAATCCGCATCCTGGAGAAGCTTTAGTACCCGTGGTGGTGAACATGGCAGCGCACTCACCGGCAGGCCAATGGCATCAGACACGGCGCTCCCGACGGCAGCCAGTGGTGGAACAATACCCGTTTCTCCGACGCCTCTGACACCAAATGGATGAAATGAGTTCGGCACCTCAACAATGATCGTGTCAATGGAGGGCAAATCCGAGGCCAACGGAATACGATAGTCAAGGAATCCGGCATTTTCCATGATTCCATTATCATCATAAATATATTCTTCGTTTAAGGCCCAGCCAATACCCTGGACTGCACCACCTTGATACTGGCCTTCTACATAGCCAGGATGAATGGCCTTACCTGCGTCCTGGATCGCGGTATAACGGACCACATCCGTTTTACCTGTATCACGATCAACCTGGACATCGCACAGGTGTACCGCAAAACTGGGTCCAGCTCCTCGGGCATTAATATTACCGCGACCGGACACCTGCCCACCGGTCTTTTCTGCAACTGCGCAGATCTCCGCCAGCGACATTTTATCTTCACCCGCCAGATTAATAGCACTGCCGTCCTGCCAGTCTACCTGTTCTGAGGTCACATTCCACATGGCTGCTGCTCTTGATTTAAGCTGGGCGACGATGTCCTGACAGGCTTCAACCACGGCCATTCCGGTAGCGAAGGTGGTACGGCTACCTCCGGTGGTCTGGTTATAGGCCACATGCTCAGTATCAGTCACGATGGGGTTAAGACGTTCCAGTGGGATACCCAACTCCTCTGCCGCCATCATCTGCATGGAGGCCCTTGACCCACCAATATCGGGAGACCCTTCCAGTATGGTACCCGTACCATCCGGGTTCATATTGATAATCACCGAGGACTGCCCGCCAATATTAAACCAAAAACCCGCAGCAACACCTCGGCCTTCTCCCTCAGCCAATGCGGTCTGGTACTGTTTAGAGTTTTTTGCTGCCTGCAGGCATTCAACCAAACCGACTTCCTTTAGCTTGGGCCCATATAAAGTCTGGGTGCCGGCCTTGGCCGCGTTCTGGAGCCTTAGATCAATCGGATCCATAGACAACTTCTCAGCTAAATCGTTGATCACCATCTCTGCAGCATATTCGGCCTGAGGCGCCCCTGGCGCTCGATAGGCGGCTACTTTTGCTTTATTGACGACCACATCAAACCCCTCAACCCACATATTCTCTACATCGTAAGGAGTAAAGACCGTCATACACCCAGGCCCCATGGGAGAGCCTTTAAATGCACCTGCCTCGTAATACAGACTTGCTTGCATTGCCACCAGCGTGCCATCTTTCTTAGCACCTATTTTAATTCGACTTTGGCTCGCGGACGCGGGTCCCGAAGCCCTGAATACTTCTTCCCTGGTCATCACCATTTTCACAGGCCGACCCGACTTTCGAGATAATATTAACGCCACAGGTTCAAGATAAACTGTTGTTTTCCCGCCAAATCCACCCCCAATTTCACTGGCGGTGACTTTAATCTGACCTAATTCCATGCCTAACAATCGGGCGGTGCTTGCCCTGACGTCGAAATGACCCTGAGTGGGACACCAAATCATTGACGTGCCATTTTCGTCGAATCGAACCGTAGTCGCATGGGGCTCAATGTAACCCTGATGAACCGTTGGCGTACTAAATTCCCTTTCCACGATGACATCTGCCTGTGCAAAGCCGGCTTCGATATCTCCTTTCTTCAGTTCCATCCTGGAGGCAATATTTGATGGGGTACTGGGCGTCTCGGCAAGACCTTGGGTAAACATATTCTCATGCAGAACAGCAGCACCCTCACTGACTGCTTCGTCAATACTCATAACCGGTGGAAGCACCTCATACTCGACCTCAATTAACTGCAGGGCCTGAGTAGCCGCTTCTTCTGTCCTCGCAGCCAGGGCAACCAGCGCATGGCCGTGGTATAGCGCTTTCTTATCTGCCAGTATATTGCTGGCCAAATCAACCAACCCTGAATCTTGACGACCTTCTGCAACGGCCGCAGCATTAACCGTTGGGAAGTCTTCAAATCTTGCAACAGCCAACACATCGGGATGCGCCTCTGCTTTACTGGTATCAAGCTTAGTAATCACCGCATGGGCATGAGGGCTTCGTAGGATCTTGCCCCAGATCATGCCCGGTAATGATAGGTCAGCCCCATAGTTAGCACGACCGGTCACTTTATCAAAACCATCCGGTCGGATCGTTCTCTGGCCTATATACTTGTATTGTTTCGCTTCGCTCATATCAGGCTCCCTGGTTCAGGCTTTCTGCTGAATCCATCACTGCTTTGATGATTTTATCGTATCCCGTACAACGACAGAGATTACCGGCGAGAAAATAACGCGCTTCTTCTTCCGTTGGATTAGGGTTTTCTTCCAATAGTGCCTTTGTCGACACAATCAAGCCGGGAGTACAGATCCCACATTGCAGTGCGGCATGCTCAAGATATTTTTCTTGAATGACATGAAGGCTTTCACTGTTAGCGATGCCCTCAATGGTACCGATCGTAGCCCCCTCGGCCTCAACCGCAAGAACCAGGCAGGAACATACCAATCGGTTATTAACAGTAACAGAGCAGGCGCCGCAATCGCCTGAACCACAGCCTTCTTTGGTACCGGTTAAGCCCAGTTCGTTTCTCAGAACATGCAATAAAGTCTGTTGCGGTTCGCAGAGGAATTCAACAACCTCATCATTAATACGGGTAGTAACATGTGTTTTCATACTTTAATTTCCCTTAGCACGCTGAAAAGCGATACTGGCAGCTCTTTTAGTCAACACACCGACGATGTGTTTACGAAACTCGACTGTACCGCGCCGGTCTGAAATGGGGGTTGCAGCCGCAGTCGCCGCGGTGGCGGCTGCATTGAGCGCTGCCGAGTCCAGTGCCGTGCCGATCAAGCAGGCGGCCGCTTCTGGAACAAGGAGTGCTGTGGGTGCAACGGCACCGATGGCAACCCGGGCGGCACTGCAGATCCCCTCCTTGACCGTCACGCTGACCGCTGCGCCGGCAACAGCAATATCCATTTCAGTTCTTGGAATAAACCGCAGATAAGCATCGGCGGTATTAGGCTCTGGCCTAGGTATCTCGATACAACGCAGAAATTCACCCTCCGCCAGGCAGTTCTTACCGACCCCGATGACAAACTCTTCAACCTTTACCGTTCTTTCACCAGCGGAACCCATGATGTGGCAGTTGGCATTCAATACGATCAGGGCAGGAACCGTATCTGCTGCAGGAGACGAATTGCATAAATTACCTCCGACACTGGCTCGACCCTGCACCTGGCTTGAGCCAATCAGGTAAGCCGCCTCTACCAGCCCCGGGAACAGCTCCTGAATATCTTCTCTAGAAGTCAGTTCAGCACAACACATTGAGGGCCCTAATAACAGGGCATCACCCGTTAACTCGGCCTGAGTCATCTCCGCTATATTCTTGACATCGATAATCATTCGAGGTTCATCAACAGGCGCTTGCATCTGAATAATCAGATCGGTTCCCCCTGCCAATAGATTAACCGAACCTGAGGATGCAGCCAGCAGCTTAACGGCTTCTTCAACGGACTTCGGCGACTGATAACTAGTCTCAGCCATAAATTTATCTCCTACCTGTTTACCATTTGATTCAGTGCCATCTATATATACCATCCCATCTGGATCAGCGAAACGAAAGATTCAATAATTGGTTCTATTTCTCACCTAAGGTGCTCACTGAAGTGAATTTAAATTCAGCGAGGCGGAATGACTAGAAGGCTAATAGGTCACCACCATCGTTTGCACAACAATTAACCGGCCATCCGGCTAATCAGCGAGAACCGGCCAATCGAAAGTGCATCGATCCAGTCTAGCTCATCAACTGAAGGGTAACTCCCCAGATACTGCCAACGACCAGGATAAGCAAAGATACATCGGTGAACAGTGCACCTACCATTCTCGATTGAGGATCTCTGATATAGGTGATGGCGTACCAAGACCTGGCAAGCAGGTAAACCAGACCGAGTCCAGCGGCCCAATATTGTCCGATATAATAGCCAAATATCCACATGGCCGGTATCAACACCACCAACTTCTCCAAGGTATTATAATGAACCCGAAAAGTCCTTTCGAAAATCTCATGACCCATGGTCGCTGGCGCGGCAACACCATATTTGCCACGTGCACTGCCAACTAGAATTCCGAAGATACTAAATTGCAGCAATGCCAGCAGGGAAATCAAGGAAACCCATTCCATATCACACTCTCTTACAGTTAAAATACTATTGTGTATTGATCTCCGGGGTGTGGCAATCTTTTATGGGAGAAATGCCTCAGTAAAACAGCTTATACAATTCTTTACCCACGGATTTTTTCGGCTATTGATTAGCCCTCAATCCAGATGCACACTAGAAAGGCGCTCACAGACCGATTCCTAATTCAGAACTGGATGACAAGTCGGCTATTTCCCGGGAGAATAAATTGAAAATCAGACCCGCCATGCTAGCCGATGCTGAATGTATCGCTAATTTTAATCAAGCCATGGCGCTGGAAACAGAAGCCAAACAGCTCAATGCCACCACCATTCTTGATGGTGTACGCCGACAACTTGCCGATGAAACACTTGGCTTTTATCTCATTGCCGAAGCCAATGGCAACGCCATTGGTTGCCTTGGCATTACTTTCGAATGGAGTGACTGGCGTTGTGGGTTTTTCTGGTGGATACAGAGCGTCTATGTTGACCCGGCCTTCCGAGGAAGAGGTGCATTCTCCCTGCTTTATGCCAAGGTAAAAGAGCTGACAGATTCGCATAAAGAGGTCATTGGCATTCGGCTGTATGCTGAAAAAGACAATACCCGAGCGATAAGGACTTACCTGAGATTAGGCATGGAAGAAACGGCTTATCGTATTCTTGAAGAGGAATTTGCTGACTCGAATAAAGCGCCATGAGACGCAATTAATGAATATCGATCAATATCAAACTTCAACAAAAATTTACGATGAGCTCTATACTCACTCGGGCCGAGCCAGGCCTGGGCTCGGACCTATCTCAAGATACCTGAAAAAAAACACGGTTAACCAGCTACATCGCAAAAGCGAACTGGCTGAACTGGCCATACGCACACTCGGAATCACCTTTACTGTTTACGATGAAGGGCAGAATATCGATCGAGAATGGCCATTTGATATTGTTCCCCGGACTATTTTTCAAAGCGAGTGGCAACGCGTCGAAATTGGCCTGAAACAACGTCTTAAAGCACTCAATCACTTTATCAACGACATCTACAATGAACAGCAAATCATTGCAGATAACGTGTTCCCGGAAGCCTTATTGAAGTCATGCAAGGATTTCCGCCCGGAATGTATCGGCATGCAACCGAAATATGGCGTCTGGGCTCATATCTGCGGAACTGATCTGATCAGAGATGCCGATGGAACCCTTTATGTTCTTGAAGATAACCTGCGCGTCCCATCGGGCGTATCCTATATGCTGGAAAACAGGAACATCAGCAAGCGAATATTACCGGAATTATTGAACCGATATGAGGTCAGGCCGATGGATG
This sequence comes from uncultured Pseudomonadales bacterium, assembly GCA_964524295.1. Taxonomy (GTDB): domain Bacteria; phylum Pseudomonadota; class Gammaproteobacteria; order Pseudomonadales; family Azotimanducaceae; genus UBA9926. Next base: position 23,071 of record CAZGCW010000017.1, on the reverse strand, counting down.
ACTATCCATCGCAGCTTTTTGATATTCTCAGTTCGATATCACCCAAACCCGGTCAATTCCCGGAAGTCGTGGTGCTTACGCCTGGTATTTACAACTCAGCCTACTTTGAACATGCCTTTCTAGCGCAGCGTATGGGTGCAGAACTCGTTGAAGGACCCGACCTGATGGTCGATAGCGACGACTGCGTCTACATGAAGACTGTGGCCGGACCGTCTAAGGTGGATGTTATTTACCGTCGGATCGATGACCTTTTCCTCGATCCAGAAGCCTTTCGCAGCGACTCTAGCCTCGGTGTCAAAGGCCTCATGCGTGCCTGGCGGAAAGGTAATGTCGCGATTGCAAATGCGCCTGGGGTCGGCGTCGCCGATGACAAGGTCGTTTACACTTATGTGCCGGAGATGATCAGGTACTATTTGAATGAAGAGCCTATACTTCCGAACGTGCCGAGTTATTTATGTTCTGATGCAGACCAAAGGCAATACGTCGTTGACCATATTGAAAACCTGGTGGTCAAACCAGCCAACGAATCAGGTGGTTATGGCATGTATATCGGTCCAAGGGAAACCAAACGGCGAACCGCCCAGTTCAAAAAATTAATTAGAACTAATCCTCGAAATTACATGGCGCAGCCGATTATCAACCTATCTACAGTACCGACGCTGTGCAGCCAAACCCTTGAACCACGGCATGTCGACCTGAGACCCTTTATTCTGCAGGGCGATAGGAGCTTCGTGACAGCCGGAGGATTGACTCGAGTCGCTCTGGTGAAGGGATCGCTGGTTGTAAATTCATCTCAGGGTGGGGGTAGCAAGGACACCTGGATCCTGGAGGACAATAAAAACAAGGGGCCTAAGCATGCTATCTAGGGTCGCTGAGCGTTTGTACTGTTTTGGACGCTATCAGGAACGGACCGAAAATATCGCTCGGCTACTATCAGTTTATACTAATCTGGTTCTGGATTTACCCAAAAATGGGTTTTCATCGGAAAGCCTGGTCAGTATCACTGGCTTCGAACAGGCCTTCAGGAAACGCTTCACCCATGCCAGCGAAAGAAACGTCGTCAAATTTCTTCTGGAAGACCCCACCTGCTCGCTACGCTACTGTGTCCGCATGGCGCGCGAAAACGCGCGCACCAGTCGGGATCTCATGCCAAATGAGGCCTGGCAGAAAATCAATGAGTTACACCTGTACTTGTCTGAAGATATACAACAACGATTAAAGCGAGAGGGTCGCTATGAGTTTCTCTCTCGGGTTATCGATATTTCTCTTGAATTAACTGGGTATTTGAACGGCAGCATGAGCGAGCACCTTCCCCACCACTTTATTAAGATGGGCACCTACCTAGAACGCGCCGACATGACAACACGGATTATCGATGTTGCTTGTCTGAATTTCCTGGTTCCGGAAGACAGGCATTTAACGGAGTATGACAATATCCTCTGGATGGGAGTCCTGAAATCCTTGAATGCGTACCAGATGTATCGCCAGCACGTACAGGAAAGAGTCAATGGTGAAGATGTCGCCGAGTTCCTGCTAAAAGATCGATTTTTCCCTCGCGCTGTCGCGCATTGCCTTAAGCAAGTCGCTGGCAGCTTTGCGCAACTGCAACGAAATGATAAACCGCACCGTAAAGTAAGCAGAACACTGCGTCGTATCGACAAGGCTGATATAGAAATTTTACGGGATGAAAACACATTACATGACTTCATAGACCTGATTCAGCTAGACTTTTCGCGTATACATGCAGATTTAAGTTCGACCTGGTTAAACTAACCCGTCACTTACCTGAAACGTTATCGACCTTATCCCACGCCTGACTCCAGGCAATGGGCGGCATATTACCAAAAGCCTCACGTAGACTATTGTCCCAGGCACTATTTAACTTGCGCAGATACTCACTGGATTCTTCGAAGCGATATCGGCGCTCGACCACCAGGCTATCGGTATAGTACATCAGCACTTCGATGGGCGGACCAACCGACAAATTACTTCTCATCGTAGAATCCATCGAAACCAGACCACTGAGTGCCGCCGTCTCCATGGGTATGTCCTGGGTAATGATCCGATCCAGTATGGGCTTACCATATTTACTTTCACCGATCTGCAAAAACGAAGTGTCACGCGAGGTCGTAATGTGATTTCCTTGTGGATAAATTAAAAAAGCAGCCTGCTTCCCGCCTTTTATTTGTCCGCCGAGGATAAAACTGGCTTCAAAGGATTTGCCCCCCCGGTATGTTTGGCCTGCTGTTCCAGGGAAACCGCACCCACATAGTCAGCTGCTTCCTCGAGAGATTCAAAGCCGGCAAAACTGTCTGTGGCACCCTGAGCGATATCTTTTTTGATCTGGCCTATCACCGCCTGGGTTGTGGCCAGATTGCCAGACGAAAGCACCACTAGCTGCCGTTCATTGGGTACACCATAGCAGTACATTTTCGAATAAGTGGAAACATTATCAAGGCCAGCATTTGTTCTTGAATCACTGACAAAGCAGAGCCCAGCATCCATCCGGATAGCAACACAGTAAGTCATATTAGTATCGGTCACCGTTAAAGAATGAAATTTGCATTAACCTGATCTGGAACCTATTGCCCATCTATAAAACCCTTAATTTGTTGCGTAGTAGAGCATGACTGAGCCGCAGCCGGCATCCAGTCGTTACCGTATTGGATGCTACATGGTTGCTGTTACTGTTTGAGATTTTTTCGACCCGGCAAGATATTTCTCAATTTTGTCTTTCGCATCATTATCTGCATCGATGAAGTTCACACCAGAGCCTGCTTTATGCGGGTTTTTAACGCCACTTTTGGCCACCCAAGTGATCTTTCCCGCGATGGGAATCTTCTCAGGTTCATCCAGCAATTCGAGCAATATTAAGACTTCATCGCCCAGTTCATATTCGGTTAAACCTTCAAGGAAAAGCCCACCATTAAGCAAAAACGGCATGTAACACTGATATAGCGATGCCACATCCTTGATGCTGATATTGACCAGGTTCTTTTTAGTCGGGTCTCGCTTTAGTTTAGGCACTGGATTACCCATTGGTTGCGCATCGAAAAGTGTGCATGATCATTACTCATTCTACAAGGCCTGCCGCACTCGGTCTGCGGGCTTCTTCAAATAACAAGATGAGCAGTGATTCGAGCAACTGCAGCAGGTTTGGATTCCCTGTCGCCATTAACAACCGTCTGGCAGATATCACCTGATCTTTCATTAGCAGCAATTGCTTTACCGAAAAAGCGCCTGAGAATACAGCGATACAGGCCTCCAAGGCAGGTGAAAGACTGGGCCGGGCGGAGCCATATAAGTAATGCCTCAGCGATTCCGACAACAGCCAGTAAAGTAAATCATATATATCCAATGGATTGGTTTTATCCAAGGCCTGGGTCGCCGCAAAGACAGGATTGATCTGTTCGTTTACCAACTGCGTCAGCAGGCTCAACGTTTCCATTTGGACCTGACTACGTCCTTCAAGCAAGGATCGATGCGCACTCAGCGGGCTTCCTGAGGCCAGATGCAATGCAGTCACCAACTCGCTATGAGGTGAATCCGGCAAGACCCGGTTTAACCACACCAGCGCTTGGTCCTGACCCGGCCGTGACACGGACACCTGCTGGCAACGGCTTCGTATCGTTGCCAGGAGGCCCATCGGCATCGCACTGACCAGAATGAAGAAGGTATCTAACCCGGGTTCTTCCAGTATTTTGAGTAACGCATTGGCCGCGTTCAGATTCATTCTTTCCGCTGGTTCGATAATGGCGACTTTCAGGCCCCCTTGCTGCGAAGTCTGATTTGCCCAACTAACCAGTTGTCTGATCTGGTCTATCCTGATCTGCTGAGAATCCTCGGGATGCACCCAACGAAGGTCTGAATGAGATCCGGCCATAACAAGTCTGCAACTGCTGCATTGACCACAGGCAACAGCGCCTGCTTGTCGGCAGAGCAGCGCAAACGCCAGCGATTTAGCCAGATGAACCTTACCAATTCCTGCCGGGCCACCCACCAGTAGACTGTGCGCCAGGGCCTCAGCCGTTTTCAACTGAACCAGCTTAGCCTGTGTCTCCTCATACCAGGGAAGCGGTTCTCGATTGTCGGGAAAGGCCTCAGTGGGCATCACGCACGCCCATGGTCCTGAGCCAATCTCTGATGTGTGTCTGGACCTCTGCCAGTGCGGGTGCTGCGCTAATTACTGTGGTTCGCCCGGATTCCCCTGCACGTTCAAGAAAAGTCGACCTGACCCGATTGAAAAAAGCCACATTTTCAGATTCAAAGCGGTCTTTTTCTCCCACGCTGGCGGCGCGGTTGAGGCCCTCTTCAACATCCAGGTCCAGGAGTAAGGTGTAATCTGGGGTAAAACCATCCAATGTCAGCGCTTCCACGGCCGAAATTAATTGTGTAGACAACTGTCTGCCACCACCTTGATACGCGTAAGTCGAATCAGTAAACCGATCACAAACAACCCAAGCCCCTTTTGCTAGAGCCGGTTTAATCACTTCATGAACGTGCTGCGCCCGGGCTGCAAACAATAAGCTCAACTCTGTCACGGGAGATAAATCGTTGAGTCTCGTGTCGAGCAGAATGTCACGAATGCGCTCACCGCAATAAGTGCCGCCAGGCTCTCGGGTCGTCACAGTTTCAATCTGATTACGTTTAAGCAGGTCACAGATAAATGCCATATTAGAGGATTTACCAACCCCTTCCACGCCTTCAACTGTCAGGAATTTACCCTTTGTCACAATTTATCCTTATCATCAGTTGTTAATCTGGTACCGTCTTACGGCTCGATTGTGGGCTTTTAGCGTCACGGAAAACTCACTGGAGCCATCCCCCCGGGCCACAAAGTATAGAAAGCCTACCTCAGCCGGATTCATAACTGCATCAATGGATTCTCTCCCCGGCATGCAAATTGGCGTGGGCGGCAGGCCCCTGTTTACATAGGTATTGTGTGGAGTATCGCCCATAAGATCCGCTTTGACCAAATCACCATCAAAATCCTCTCCCAGGCCATAAATAACGGTTGGATCTGACTGCAAACGCATTCCCAATTGAAGCCGATTAAGAAACACTGCCGCAATTTTATTGCGATCAGAAGCGCGACCGGATTCTTTTTCTACCATCGAAGCCAGAATCAAATATTCGTACCGATTCAATTTCTCTGCCTGGTTTTCCTTCAATCCGGCATCCTTGAGTTGCTCAAGCATTACCTTATGCGCGCGCTGCAGTATAGCCAGGTCAGAGTCCCCAGCCGAATAAAAATAGGTATCCGGGAAAAACCAGCCTTCCGGGCTTGTTTGTGTCGGCGAGTCAGTGAGCCTGACTCGCGCCATAATTTCCTTATCCGTCAACATTGCTGAATTTTTAAGAATATGCGGTTGGGTACTTAAGTGAGCTCGCCACTGAGTAAACGTCCAGCCTTCCAAAAAGGTAACACTTCTCTGGATGGTGATGCCTTCCCTCAAAATCGTCAACAACTGGAGCGAATTTAGACCACTGTGTACGGCATACTCTCCTGCCAGAATGGGCCCCCGATAGGAAGTCAACCGAGCCAAAACCAGAAATGCCCAGCTGGGTATCTGAAGGTGTCGCTCGCTTAAATCTCGGGTAAGGCGAAATAATGAGGTTCCCGGAGATACCTGAAACGACTCCACAGTGCTGAAATCCAGCGGTCTGTGGGCCGCTTTCACCGCCACCAGCGCAATGATGGATAACACCATCACCACAATAAGCAGAAGCCGGTATGTTTTTGATATTTTCATCAATTCTGGGCTTGGATGAGTACTGGATCCCATCATACTGCAAGCAAGGCTCCGGTATACGATAAAGGAAAAGTTTAACCCAGTTTTTTAAAGATTAGCGATCCGTTCGTGCCACCAAAGCCAAAAGAATTGCTTAACGCATAATTAATCGGTACTTCCTGCGCATGGTGTGGCACATAATCAAGATCACATTCGTCGCCAGGATGATCAAGATTGATGGTGGGTGGCGCGACGTTATGACCCATTGCCAAAATTGATATGACGGCTTCGATAGAACCTGCTGCACCGAGAGCGTGGCCCATCATGGATTTAGTCGAACTGACCTTGATCTCGCTCGAATAGGCGTCGAATACCTGTTTTATCGCCATGGTTTCTGCGATATCACCGAGCGGCGTTGATGTCCCGTGAGCATTAATATAGCCAATCTCTGATGGATTTAGATGCGCATCTTCCAGGGCATTGCGCATGGCTCGCACGGCGCCAGCGCCATTCTCTGCTGGAGAGGTCATATGGCTGGCATCTGCGGACATACCAAAACCGGCAAGCTCACAATAAATATTCGCCCCTCTACTAAGCGCTGCCTCATATTCCTCAAGCACCAGAACACCAGCACCATCGCTCAACACAAAACCATCTCGGTCTCTATCCCATGGCCTGCTCGCCGCCTGACAGTCATCATTCCGTGTCGATAGTGCCTTCATCGAAGCAAAACCTGCCAAGGTGGTCTGAGCGGTCGACTTTTCTGCTCCTCCAGCTAACATGATGTCGGCATCACCATAAGCAATCATTCTAGCAGCCAGGCCAATATTATGAGCCCCGGTCGTACAGGCCGTGGTGACCGCGATATTAGGGCCTTGAAGGCCATATTTTATGGACAGATGTCCAGAGATCATATTGATAATGCTGGATGGAACAAAAAATGGAGAAACTTTAGCCGGCCCCCGGTTTAACAGTACTTCGTGACAGGTTTCGATGGTCACAATGCCGCCGATTCCAGAACCCACTGCGACACCAGCGCGGTGCCTGTTTTCATCAGTTATTTCAATACCCGAGTCGGTCATAGCCTGTATTCCGGCGACCATTCCATACTGGATGAATCCGTCCATACGCCTTGCCTCTTTCCGAGGTAAGTAGGTATCCAGGTCAAAATCAGGAACAGCGCCGGCAAACCGAACTGAATAATCGTCAGCGTTAAACGCTGATATCGGAGCGATACCGCTCTTTGAAGCTAGCAAGCCTGACCAGGTCGACTGTACCGTAGAACCCAAGCAAGTCAGCATCCCAAGACCAGTTACAACTACTCTGCGCTTCGCCACAAATCTATCCTTTAGAGAATTTCGACACTACATTAGTTATGTCAACACGAAATAAAACGGCCGCAGAGGGTAGATCCAGTGCGGCCTGTTTCTGTGGAGAATCTAATTTAGGTATGCGCTTCTATATAGTCTACCGCTTCTTTTACGGTCGTGATTTTTTCAGCTTCCTCATCAGGAATTTCAGTTTCAAATTCCTCTTCCAGCGCCATGACCAGTTCCACTGTGTCTAGAGAATCAGCACCCAGATCTTCTACAAAGGACGCTTCCGGAGTGACTTCTGCCTCCTTTACTCCTAATTGTTCGCACACTAGTTTAGTTACTCTTTCAACGATTGTACTCATATTCAGGTACTCTCCTACAGATTTTTAATCACACTTGTTCAGTTTAATGAATTGCCAGCTTGCTTCCAAGTTTATTTACTACCATAACCTGCAAACAAAATGACGTGTTCGGGCCGAAGCTGCTCAACCCATATACAGGCCGCCATTAATATGTATCGTCTCGCCATTAATGTATGCCGCTTGCTCACTAGCTAGGTAATCCACAAGGCTGGCTACTTCCTCTGGACTCCCAAGGCGCCCTGCTGGCACCCGCTCCAATAATTTTGTCTGTTGTGTTGCATCTAATTTCTTTGTCATATCGGTATCGATGAAACCCGGTGCCACCGCATTCACGGTAATGTTGCGACTGGCAACTTCAGCTGCTAAAGCCCGACTAAAACCCTCCATGCCCGCTTTAGCCGCCGCATAATTGATCTGCCCTGGGTTCCCCATACTACCCACAACCGAACTGATGTTAACAATTCTTCCCCACCGGGCTTTAGTCATCCCCCGAAGTAACCCACGAGAAAGGTGAAACACGCTGGAAAGGTTAGTATCAATCACGCTTTGCCATTCTTCAGGCTTCATGCGCAGGGCAATATTATCCTGGGTAATACCGGCATTATTGATCAATATCTGGGGTACCCGTTGCTGCTGCTTTAGTTCGCCCAAAAAATCATTGATCGTTTGCTGGGAACTGATATCCAAGACACAACCTTTGCCACCTGTACCAAGTAGCTCAGTCACTGTGTCAGCACCTGCCTGGGTGGTCGCCGTACCCAGGACCTCATGTCCACTAGAAATAAGTTGTTGGGCAATTGCCTTGCCTATGCCTCTAGACGCCCCTGTCACTAAAGCGAGCATTAGAGTGCTTCCTGAAGGGTTAGGATATCCGCTTCAGAACCCAGCGTATGGGACTTTAATTCTCTTGAGATTCGACGGTTTAGGCCAGTAAGAACCTTTCCTGGACCACACTCGACTAAGTTGGTCACGCCTAATTCGGCCATCTGTTCAACACATTCGGTCCAACGTACTGCTGCAGACATCTGTTCAACAAGGTTTCGTTTTATAGCCACGGGATCAGAACAAACCCGTGCGGTCACATTTTGGATGACGGGAATCTGCGGAGGCGAAAATTCCACTCTATCTAACTCTTGCTTTAATTTCTCCGCCGCCGGTGCCATTAACGAACAATGAAAAGGTGCGCTGACCGGTAGCGCTATAACGCGCTTGGCCCCCGCCCGTTTGCAGGCTTCTGCAGCGGCTGCAACTGCCTCATTACTTCCCGAGATGACCACCTGCCCGGGGGCGTTGAAATTGGCCGCCTCAACTGTACCCTGCGCTACCTGTTTGCATATGCCTTTAATTTCGTCGTCTTCCAAGCCCATAATGACGGTCATACCACCCACTCCCACAGGTACCGCAGATTGCATTAACTGGCCACGAAGGCGGACCAAGCCAACGGCATCCTGCAGGGTTAATACCCCACTGGCTACCAACGCTGAATATTCTCCGAGACTATGACCAGCCAAATAATCAGCTGAACCATCCTTGCCTTGCCAAAGCCTCCAAAGTGCAACTGATGCCGTTAGTAATGCAGGCTGGGTAAACTCAGTCTGATTTAACTGGCTTTCAGGGCCATGCTGTATCAAGGCCCATAGATCGTAACCAAGCACCTCAGATGCTGTGCTAAACGTGTTGCTAATTGCCCCTTCCGATTCAATCAGCATGCCGACTCGCTGTGAGCCTTGGCCTGGAAACACAAACGCTTTCTTGTTCATGGGTCAGTAGTCAAATTCATGGTTCAATACTCAAATTCACGTATAAGCCTTTAGTTTCTTGGGAAAACAGGCAGCATCTTGAGTCAGTATTAATATTCTCTATTCAGGAGTGCGTCACTCAGATAACAGCTCAGCATCACAACGCTTAACTGCCTTTATCGGGTCAATACTTTATTCTTCAGTATCTTTTTCGTGCACCACTTTAGATCCTTTATAGAACCCATCAGCTGAAACGTGATGACGCCGATGGGTTTCACCTGTCGTTGGATCTTCTGAAAGGGTTGGGCCCTTGAGTGAATCATGTGATCTACGCATACCCCGTCGCGCACGCGTCACCTTACTTTTTTGAACCGCCATGGGTTACTCCTCAATTAATCCTGTTATTCTCTTTAAGTCTGCGAAAGGACGATGCCGATCCTGTTGAACATCCAAATCCTTGTCACGTTCCTGTTCGATTGCTTCCAGCTCGGAAGATTTAAAATCGCTTGTTTCGTTTTTTACCGAGCTATTTTCCCCTGAATCAGTTACCAGGGCACGCTCAGTACAACCACTATGTTTGGGTGACATTGGCAGCTCTAAAATCAGGCTGTCCTCGAGCAGTTCAACTAAATCCAGAAATTCACTGGATTCCACCTGCCCATCTTCATCTTCATCCAACCCATTCATTTCCTCATCTGTACGGACAATGGTAGTCAGGACAGATGAAACCAACTCCAACCGCACAGCTTTCAGGCAGCGTTGGCAGGGAACTTCAAGAATCCACTTTGCCCATCCTTTCACCTTGGGTCTGGCGTCTTCGCCACGATAAAACTCAAGTTGAGCGGCAACACTACTTTGCGTTTCCAGCTTAATACCTGCTTCCTGCCCTTGCTCCAATGCAATCGCATGGAGACGCAGAAATGAAGCCAGATCTAGACTACCAGCCAGAATAGCCTGTTTCGCCACTAAATTAGCGAAGCGTACACGCTTAGGCAGTGGCTCTGATAACATAACGGGCGCATCTTAGGCAGGTTAATCGCCCCTGTCAAAGTAAAATTAAGTTAATCTAAACCGGTTCCGACCTTCGAATCCGACTATGCCAATACAATTCATACTCGCATCAACCTCTCCTTATAGGGCGAAACTGCTCGACCTGGTTCGAATTCCTTATACAGCAGTTGCTCCGGATTATAATGAACGCCCTCTGGCAGGTGAATCCCCCTTGGACAGATCCAGCCGCCATGCCAAAGGTAAAGCAAAGAGTGTCGCGAATATGGACTTGGAAGGAGTCACACGTGAGTCAATCATTATTGGCTCAGACCAGGTCGCTTTCATGGGGCAGACTCTGTTCGGAAAGCCACTTACTCGTCGCGCCGCCATTGATCAACTCAGCACAACATCCGGAAAATGGCTGGCTTTTATCACCGCTATCTGCCTCTACCGTGACCGACAGATCATATGGCAAGCTCAGGAGCGATTTGAGATCAAATTCAGAGATCTCACAGCCGAAAAAATAAAATGGTATATAGATCTAGATCAGCCGCTGGATTGTGCCGGCAGCATCAAAGCCGAGGGACTTGGACTTAGCCTGATAGAACAGATGCAGGGCCGAGACATCAACACGCTATACGGGCTACCGGTTCTCCTATTATTGGATGCCCTTGAAGATCTCGGGATTGCGCTTGAAGATCTGTAATTAGAAAACGGACCCTGGTACCCTGCTTGTTGACCGGAAAAGTCCGGCTGGCCTTTACATGAAATACCGCTTTGCAAAAGTCGCCATCTTGATATCCTGAGTTGCTTCCACCGAAAAACCTTCCAAGGTATCGTCATCATGCCGCTTACCCGCCGCCTTCAGGATCAAATGACTGGCATGCAGCATCATCCGGGGCGCCTTCAAGGTTTTATCCCTGACCGGATCACCATACTTGCTGTCTCCAATGACTGGATACCCTTGATGCGCACAATGAACGCGAATCTGGTGCGTTCTTCCCGTAATGGGTTGCGCCCGCACCCAACTAACACCCTCCGCATGAGAGACGACAGAAAACTTCGTTTTGCAGTTTTTACCCTCCATTGAAACACGACTGATACGCTCCCCACTTTGTAGCGTATTCTTCATCAGAGGCACGGTTACTTCTCGCACCGCTGATGGCCAGGTACCGTGCACAAAAACATCGTAGTACTTATGCAATCGCGATTTACCATGTAGTTCAAGTTGTATTTTCTTAAGGTAAGCCCTTTTTTTAGCCACCAGTAAACACCCAGAAGTGTCGCGATCAAGACGATGGGCCAATTCAAGAAACGCCTGGGTCGGCCTTGCTGAGCGCAGGGCTTCGATTGCCCCAAAAGACAGGCCACTGCCACCATGCACCGCCATACCAGCAGGCTTATTAATGACGATCATCTGTTTATCTTCAAAAACAATATTTTTTTCTATTTCTAAAAAATCAAAGTTACTCTCCGCGCTCTGGCTTGCCAACCGCACCGGGGGGATACGAATCGCGTCACCATCAGCAATTCTGCTTTCGGGTTTTGCCCGACCGCCATTGATTCTAACCTCCCCTTTTCTGATCATTCGGTAAATGCGCGTTTTTGGGACACCTTTCAGGTTGGTAATCAGGAAGTTATCTATTCTCTGACCCGAATGATCCTCAGGTACTGATACGATCTGCGCCTTGGGCGGGTCCAGCTGTTTGACTATGTGACTCATAATTTTTGTACCCTGACCCCAATTCCTGCTATTATGCCTAGTCAGACGGGGTCAAAACAGTAGCTTTATCCTTGTCATTAATAAAAAGGGGTCAATCCAAGTGTATGAGACCCGACGATTAAATCGTAAGAATTGTATTATATATTGACACTAAGCATGCGACAGAAAAACAAGGTCGCTAAATTTAACGCGCGAACAGAGTCGTGACGTGTATCGTCAAATTGATTTTCGAGACAACAGAATTATGAGCGCTCCTGGCCTACCGGGAGAGGCAAACTAAAAGTTGACCATATTTGAATCATCTCTTCAAAAACATCGAAGAAATATGAACAACATTTTAAACTATGCACTGTTGCAGAGGAAAAGCGGATATGGGGAACCTTATTCGCTATAAATGACAGTAAGAGGCTGATCAATTGATTTGCCGATACCATGTCGCGCTGTAGGCGCTAACTAACTGGTATCGTAATGAAAAGAATGTTAATAAACGCAACTCATACAGAAGAGTTGCGGGTTGCTCTGGCAGATGGGCAGTATCTATATGATTTGGATATAGAAAGCCTAGCCAGAGACCAAAAGAAATCCAATATCTACAAAGGCAAAATCACTCGAGTAGAACCCAGTCTGGAAGCAGCATTTGTCGACTTTGGTGGTAACCGCCATGGATTCCTCCCCTTAAAAGAAATATCAAGAGAGTACTTTTCCAAGTCCCCTGCAAATTCAAAGGGCAGGACTAATATTGCTGATGTCCTGAAAGAAGGTCAGGAAATCATCGTTCAAGTAGACAAGGAAGAACGCGGCACCAAGGGTGCCGCACTAACCACTTTCTACAGTTTGGCGGGACGTTATCTGGTGCTCATGCCGAATAACCCCCGAGCGGGAGGAATTTCACGTCGAATAGAAGGGGATGAACGCGATGACCTCAAAGATGCACTCGCCACACTGGAGATCCCCAAGGATATGGGGGCCATTGTACGCACGGCCGGTGTTGGTAGATCCGCAGAAGAATTACAATGGGACCTTAAATATCTGTTGCAATTAGCAGAGGCGATCAAAATCGCGGTAGGCGACCGCAAAGCACCCTTCCTGGTCTATCAGGAGGGCGATGTTATCACCCGCGCAGTCAGGGACTATATGAGGGACGATATCGGAGAAGTGCTCATCGACACAGATGAAGCCTTTAACCAGGCCCAGTCTTTTGTCAATCAAGTGATGCCGCATCTGGCTTCAAAAATAAAACGTTACTCCAGCGACGTACCCCTGTTTAACCGCTATCAGATTGAAGGCCAGATCGAATCTGCATTTCAACGCGAAGTCAGACTCCCCTCAGGAGGGTCCATTGTCATCGATCCAACCGAAGCACTGGTGTCTATTGATATTAACTCTGCCAGAGCAACTCGAGGCTCTGATATAGAGGAAACTGCACTAAATACTAATTTGGAAGCCGCTGACGAGATCTGCAGACAACTCAGGTTGAGGGATATTGGTGGGCTAATTGTGATTGATTTCATTGATATGAACCCGACAAAAAACCAACGGGCAGTTGAAAACCGCATGCGCGATGCCCTGGAAGTTGACCGGGCTAGAATTCAGGTTGGCCGAATCTCAAGGTTCGGGTTACTTGAAATGAGCCGCCAAAGATTACGCCCCTCCTTGCGAGAGACGAGTCATATCATGTGCCCACGCTGTGAAGGTCTGGGTACAATCCGCGACATTGAATCCAGTGCCTTGGCTGTGCTCAGGCTTATACAGGAAGAAGCCCTAAAGCAGACCAGTACAGAAATCCGGGCGTTCCTTCCCGTTACAGTCGCTTCATTCGTATTGAACGAAAAGCGAGAAATGATTACTGATATAGAATCTCAAAACAATGTCAGAGTCGTCATTATCACCGAAGTTGAAATGCAAACTCCCCATTACCGCGTCGAAAGACTACGTTCTGCTGATGTAGAGGAAGAGCAAGCTAGCTACGACATACAACAGGAAGAAAAACCTGAAGAAGCGGAATCTGAAATCGAACTTAGACCGGTTGTGCGCGAATCCGCTGCAGTATCCGTGATTCGCAGTAACGCGCCGGTTACTCAGAATAAAGTAAGCAGCAATCAAGGTACAACGAAAAGACCCAAACAACAACAGAAGCAAAAACAAGGTAAAAACAAGCCAGTAAAAGCCGCTGAATCAAGCATCTTTGATAAATTATTCGGTTTCCTGAAAACACCTGAAGCACCTGTTGCTGTTAAAAAAGCACCTGCAAGAGCAAGGAAATCTCAGGGTAACGACACTAGCGACCCTGCCACCAAGCAGCGCCGGACCAGAAAACCAAACCGCGCCAGCGACAAAAGCACCCAGGAAAATGCCGGTCAGGACAATCAAAGAAAAACGACCAAAACCGCCCAGGGTAAAAACACCAAGGAGACGACTGGACGCAATGCAAAGGGCGCGGCAAACTCCAAAAGAAATGGCCGAGGCACTCGAAAGGCCAGAGAGGCAGATGAAACACCCAAGGCGTTGGAGGAGCAATCCAGCAATGAGACGGTATTAGCCACGCAACAGGAAAACACCGCTCCGTCGAGTGACGACCAGTCGGGTCCGGATAAAAGAGTTCGAGGCAACCGAGAAAAAACCCAACGGAGACGCCGAAGCACTCGCACTGATGCAGCAGCCTCTTCAACTGACCAACCGGAGAGCCAGGATAGCGGCAAGATTGAAGCAACCGCAGATAGGGAAAAACAATCCAGTGATGAGGTCGTGAAACCTAAAGGTAATGTTTCAGTGGTCATCTCAAGTGAGCGTGCCCCTGCGGTTTCCGAGATAAGCGCCTCACAGTGGGGCCAAGCAGATAACGACCCGAGACTCGCACCCAACCTATTGGCACCAGGCCCGGTTTTAAACGATGCAGCCCCGAGAAGCCCCGCCGCGCACTTGCCTGCACTAGAAAGGCAACTGAGTGACAATCACTCAAGTCTATGGCCTCGAGCAGAGAACGACCCGAGGGTTGCTTAGTTATCGGAGCTGCACCACAGTTGCATGAGTTGATTTAGTACTGACACACGTGGTTCTTATCTCGACGAGGCTGCTATTTGGTCCGAGCCGTGTTGAAAAAACACGGGCTCGGGCTCCAATAAAATGCAAAAGCTCTCGTCAACTGCTTGCTGGACTTTTAAGGTTAAGGCCAAAATGTCTTCAAAACTGGCCCTCCCTGTGTTTTCAATTACCAGCGCATGCTGAATTGAAACCTGCGCGCCGCCAACCTGAAGGCCCTTGAGTCCGAGCTGATCTATCAGCCAGGCGGCTGACAATTTCCGGAAAGCCCCTTCTTCATGGCTAGGAATTGGACCCAACTGATTAACAAGGCCATCGTAAACATCCAGATTGACGACCGGATTTTTAAAAAAACTTCCAACGTTAGGCCGAAGCTCTGGATCAGGTAGCTTTCGTCGGCGTAATCGCAAAACGATATCCCGGATCTCTTGCGGAGACTGATTACCTGACTCCTCGGCAACCGCATTTCGCAATTCAGCATAATCAAGATGAGGGGCAAAAGGTTGAATTTGGGGCAGCGCTATTTCTACTTCAGTAATAATAAACTCAGCTTTCATTTGATTCTTGAAAAGACTATTTCTATAACTGAATTGGCAAGCTAGGGCATCAAACCGATGCAACTCATGCGTATTCAGGTTGATTGCGGTCAGGCCACCAAAATAGTCTGAAAGTTCAACACCATAGGCACCGATATTCTGAATTGGCGCCGCACCAACCGTACCGGGTATGCCTGATAAGTTTTCCAATCCGGCTAATCCAAAACGGCCAATCGATTCTCTAACCAGATCATCCCAGAGCACACCGGCAGATACGTGCAGTCGATCTCCACATTGGGTTATTCCCCGCATACCCGGGCTAATCACCAGTCCGGAAATCTGCTCCGGAAGCACGATATTGCTACCTGATCCGATAATATGAACGGGAATACCCTGTTTCCTTGAAAATGACAGGGCCTGCATCAGTATTTCCTGATTCTGCGGAGCACAGAAATACTCAGCCGTCGATGTTAAAGCCAGGAAATTATAGGCACTTAGGTCAAAATCAGTTTTAATCAGATCGTTGTCCATGGTCATGATTATACCGATAAACACGGTCAGTAATGTCCTTCAGGGCTAGAGAAATGTGTATAATTTCGATTTTACTATAAAGGTTGATACGCAGATGCAATTAAAAGATAAAGTGGCTTTCATCACGGGTGGCGCCTCAGGGTTGGGCCGCGCCACGGCAGAAAAATTTATCGCTTCAGGCGCAAAGGTGATGATATTTGACCTGAATGAAGAAAATGCGGCAAAAGCAGCTAAGGAACTTGGAGACAGCGCAGCTTTCTCTGCCGGAGATGTCGCCGATGAGGCTGCTGTCAGTGCGGCAATTGATAAGGCGATGACTCAGTTTGGTGGAATACACATCAATATTAATAGTGCGGGTATTGGCGCGGCTTCAAGAACATTGGGTCGAGATGGCCCCATGGAACTGAAAATGTTTGAGTTCATCATTAGGGTTAATCTAATAGGTACTTTTAACTGTTTGAGACTGTGTGCTGACGTCATGCAAAAAAATGATCCTGTCACAGAAGATGATGAACGCGGCGTGATTGTGAACGTTGCATCGGTTGCAGCCTTCGATGGTCAGATAGGCCAGGCCGCCTATAGCGCGAGTAAGAGTGGCGTGGCGGGCATGACTCTGCCTATCGCCCGCGATTTAAGCCGGTCGGGCATCAGAGTCGCAGCGATTGCCCCGGGGATTTTCGAGACACCCATGATGCAGTTCGCTCCGCCCCAGGTGAGACAACCATTAATAGACATGACCCAATTCCCTAAACGCTTAGGAAACCCGTCAGAGTTTGCGCAGACAGCAGCCTATATTGTCGAATGTGGCTATATAAACGGCGAAGTTATCCGTTTGGATAGCAGTATCAGAATGGCTCCTAAATAGTCCAATAAAACGAGCCTAGCGCTGAAAATCGAGTTAACCAGGCGGGTACTTTCCCGCATGGGACCCAGTTTAGGCAAAACTGGTTTATTCAATACCGGGTCAACAGGGCGGGTTAAGTACCCATCTGTTTTACGAAATCCACGATATCTGTTTTTGAAAACGGTTTTGATAAGGTTTGCAGGTCCTTCAAACTGTCCATGGATTTATCGACCAGAGTATCAGACATTCCCGAAATCAGGCCGCATTTCATTTTCGGATAATAAGCTTGCGCATGGAGAATCAAATCGATACCGGTCAGGGCACCCGGCATGATCATATCGGTTATCAACACATCGAATGAATCAGTGGATAGAATCTGCAAAGCATCATCTGCGTGGTCAGCAACTTCAACCGTAAAACCCGCCCCAACAAGGAACAACCTGGCAATCTTTCTCACTGCCAGGTTGTCATCAACCAGAAGGATTTTCATATCCGAGTTTTCCATACCATCCGTTCCAACAAGAATACAGTCTGCTAGGGGCGTGTTACCGGTATCATCGGCATTTTCAACCACCACCCCAGGAATTTCCAAAAAACCTGCTACAAATAAAGGGCCGCATTCCAATCACTCATTCAGTGCGCGGCCTCGCGAGGCGCTTCGAGTAAGCCCAGTATTTCAAGAAAAGCACGCTCAGCCATTGTTTTCATCTCAGCATCGCTCCTGTTTTGAATCGGATGAGGTACAAACGCTCTATAAGGACTAAAGCCCAGCGACCGAGCTTGGTTATCAGCAGCTTCAACGAACTCTTCCGACGCTATAAATGCACCGGGAACACCCCGACGATCAAGGTCTAATATGTCATGCAAACTGCACGACGTACACGAGCCTCAGTCAGCTAATGCTTCAAGTACCAGGTCACATTCAGCAGCAATCTGCTGAGTCAATTCCGTTGGAGCGACTCGAGTGAAGGTCGGTTTCTTATACCGTACTGTCTTTGCTCCCTTTTGCTTGAGCAAGTCTTCGATGCGATCAATAAAAATGTTACCTCTTGGCTTTGCAATATCGAGCAAGCCAATGGTTTTACCAAAAACAGTTTCCGGTCGAGCCCGAGGCGATCTCCCTTCCGGATTCAACTCCGCGGTTGGATCTAATAATTTCATCCTACTTCCTTTGTCATCACTTACACTGGTTACACTATAATCTTTTTTGTCACTGGGATACTACCCATCGGACCACTGGCGACCCAACCTGCAATAATAGCCGAAAACAGGCCTGCGCCTCCCCCGGCTCTAACGATAGATAGCCCGCCTTCCCTGAATTTCGGCAGAACCTTATCGGCAACGGATGCTGGCAGCCCTTCTGTTATGCCTCCTGCCCCAGCCACCAGTTCAGCACCAGGAATCATTAATAACTCGCCAAGACGATCCTTAAGATCCTGTTTGCTCCAACCTGCTTCCCTGTAAACTCGCTCATGCTCGGGTGATACCACTAAAAACACATCTGAAGCCATCACGAATTTTGAATGGGCAACCACCCTCAAAGAGGCAGCAAATGAACGTGACAATGAATCCGGGTCTTTCGATTTCTGGTCAACAATGCCCTGCATGCCATCAGCTGCAAACAGGGTGACCGTTGAATCTTCTGTTGAGAATCCCTTTTCAACAGCCAACGATTCCCAGCAGGACCCAATCTCATCTTCGGCAAAGCAATAGGTATATTTGCCTGGATTACCGAGTGCAGAACGATCTACCTGCCTTGGTTTACCACCTCCGATATTACGGATCACCAGTTGTAATGCTCTACCAATAGTCGCATTAGCACGATTCCCCTGGCCAAGGGCATTGCCTTTGGCATTCATGCCGATAGATCGTGCAAGTGGCCCATTGACTACAACCATTGGTCCAGAAAAGTAAGTGGTCGCGAGTAGGCCATGCATACAAAACTCATCCTCAAGTGCCGCTTCAACTGCGGTAATGACCACGGGAAGATACTCAGGCTTACAGCCAGCCAGAACTGCATTGAGCGCTATCTTTTCAACGGTGCATGGACCAAAATCAGGGGGTACAGCGCCGATATACTCCTGTGGGTCACGGTTTGTCCCTGACAGCATGCGCATGAGTCTGACCTGGGTTGGTGGAACAACGGGCAGACCATCTGACCAACCCTGATCAAAACAAGCCTCAATATCATCGTCAGCCGAGAACTCAAGAACTCTGGATTGCAGCTTATCCGCATCAAACCGGGCTGCCAGTTTCTCGGGCATACCGGGATCAAGGGTTTTGGAACCACAACCCGGTCGAAACAAAGGTAATTTACTGGAGAATTCCAGTCCGGCTATTTCCTGCCATGCGGCTTTATCCCAACCATGGATGCGGCTGACTTCACCCTGTTCGTCTTGTTTTATTAGGGTAGGGACAATTTCAATATGGGCTCTATAACTTCGCTCCAGGCTTTCATCGTGGGTCACTGAGTAGCCTTGAGGAAATCCGGGATCATCCTGGCTTATCAGCTCAATGTCTAACTGACTCGATAATTCGGGTAAAATCGCCTCAATCAACCTACAGGTATCGCAGGACTCTTTTACAAATAACTGATATTGGTTCATGGGCTATCCTTTTCGGCGATAAGTTGCCTGACCTGTTCCAGGTCCCCCGGTGTGTCGATTCCAGGAGGAATTTCCACACGAGCCACTGAAGCGCTAATTCGGGCGCCATGATACAGTGCTCGTAGCTGCTCCAGCTTTTCAATCTGTTCTAACTTGCACGTTCCCCAGCCAACAAATTGATTCAAAAAACTGACTGAATAGGCATAAATCCCAACATGCCGATAACAGTCACTGAGAACCACAGCATCCTCCTTCCCAGACGCATTACCACGATCAAATGGGATTCCGGCGCGACTAAAATACAATGCTTCCTGAAATCGATTTCTGGTTAATTTGACAACGTTCGGATCCTGCCATTGGCTTAGCTCGGTTAAAGGCTGGCAGAGCGTTGCCATCTCGCAGCGAGATTGCTCTAGATCCATAGCCACCTGATCGATGCAGGCTGGGGGGATCAATGGTTCGTCTCCCTGCACATTGACAACACTGACATCGGCCGAAATACCAAGCGAATTACACGCCTCAGCCGCACGATCGGTGCCTGAGGTATGATGACTTGACGTCATCACGACTTCACCACCAAAGCCAGAAACACACTCATAAATCACCGAGTCTTCCGTCGCCACCACTATGCGGCTGGCCTGGCTCAACTGAGCTTGTTCGAATACTCGCTGAATCATCGGCTTGCCATGGATATCGGCAAGGGGCTTCCCTGGGAGTCGCTGGCTATTCATTCTAGCGGGTATCAGTACGACGTAGGACATGACGAACTCTGCTTAATCTGGATCTATTGCACGCGCTTCAGTCGGTAACATCACCGGGATATCATCTCGAATTGGATAAGCCAATTGATCAACCGAGCAGGTCAGTTCATTGGCATTACGATCATAATCCAGTTTGCCTTTACAAATCGGACAGACCAATATCATTAATAGTTTATTATCTATGGCCATGAGCCTCCCTTGTTGCTACCCAGATAAATCAGGTCTTCAATGATAGATCAAGTTTATCGAGAATACTTGTCATCAATGTGCTGGGTATTTGCACGCCGACAGATAAGACCCACACATCACCCTGAATCTCGGAAAAGTCCATGTCCCGGCACTTAATGGCATCTTTCTCAGTAATAATAATCGGCAATTCATCATTAAAAACAAAATCTTTGGAAGTGAACATAGCATGGTCTGGAAAGGGATGTTCAATCACTTCTAAGCCTGAATGCCGCAAAGTAGAAAAAAACCGTTGCGGGTTACCTATCCCGGCTAAACCATGTACGACGCTTTCATTGAGTTCATCCATGCCTTGTTGTCTACCGGTAATAAGATGAGTCAGCCGTTGCGGTACCACTTTCATCTGCAGCGCATTTTTGGGGGCAACTCCCCTGATGTCTTCGCCGTTGACGATGACCCAATCGACTTCCGACATTCTCGATTTAGGTTCTCTCATGGGGCCTGCAGGTAAAGAACGTTCATTGCCGAAACCTCGTTGACCATCAATGACCATGAGTTCAGCATCTCGATGCATACGGTAATGCTGCAAACCGTCGTCACTGATAATGACATCGCACTGGGTAGAGTTCAGTAATGCCTGTATGGCAGCGACCCGATCAATGCCGATGACCACCGGACACCCTGCATTAGTCGCAATCAGAACAGCCTCGTCACCGACCATCTCGGGATCGCT
>CAZGCW010000017.1:0-1945 GCA_964524295.1 uncultured Pseudomonadales bacterium | reverse complement strand
ACCAGGCCTTCGCTGGCTACCCCCATACCCTCTGGAAATGACGCCTGGCTTAAAACCTAAGGCTATAAATTGTCTTGCCAATTCAATAACCAGAGGCGTTTTACCGGTGCCACCCACGGTGAGATTACCAATGACTAAGACCGGCACAGGTGGTCGATACTTCAATGCCTGTCGCAACCGTTTTCGCCGGAAAAATACGATCCCCTTAAATAGCCAACTTAGTGGCGCCAGGAGTGCCAACCAGGCCGCATTTTCATACCAGGCATCAGGTAGCCTGATTAGATTCTGGATAGCCATACGATTACGAACAGGTACGGTTGTCAGGTTAAAAGCACTTTCGGGGAGTTCTGGGCTGATTTCAATAGCCGTTTCAGGCTGGTCTGCATTTTCATATAACTGGGCGTAATAACCTCTTAAGTCCAACAACTCTAGGTGTGTGCCCTGCTCAACAATACGTCCGCCATCCAAAACCAGAATAATATCCGCCCCTTCAATCGTGCTGAGTCTATGCGCGATGACCACCGTCGTTCGGCCGGAGACGATGGCCTCAAGGCCCGATTGAATCGCTCGTTCCGATTCAGTATCCAGGGCGGATGTCGCTTCATCTAAAATCAGTACCGGCGCATCTTTGAGTAAAGCCCTGGCAATGGCCAGGCGCTGTCTTTGGCCTCCTGACAGCAGTAAGCCATTATCTCCTACTATCGTGGACAAGCCATCGCCTAGCCCTTCAATAAAGTCCCACGCATGAGCATCCTTTGCGGCCTTAACGACTTCCTCCTTACTTGCAGTCGCTAAAGCCCCGTAGGCGATATTACGTTCCACCGAGTCATTAAATAACGTCACCTTTTGGCTGACCAGCGCCAGGTGGCTTCGCAAATTATCCAAGGAAAAATCCCTAATCGGGTGGTCATCTAGCAAAATCCGGCCTTGAGTTGGATTATAAAATCGTGAAATCAATGCAGCCAGCGTTGATTTACCACCACCTGACCGGCCAACCAAAGCAACGGTTTCTCCGGGATTGACGATAAAATTGAGGTCTTTAAGCACATAATCCTGGTCTTGGTCATACCGGAAGCTAACGTTTTCGAATTCGAGCTTGCCCTGCACTGTCTGCAACGCCAGGTTACCGCTGTCCTCTTCCTCTGGCTCATCTAATACTTCAAAAATGTCACTCGCAGCAGCGATTCCTTTCTGAATAATAGAAATGACCTCTGTTAATTGCCGAATGGGTTTCGCCAGTAGCCCACCTGTGGTGATAAAAGCAACAACATCTCCCGTACTCATTCCCACCCTGGCTCCGGGCAGAAGAATCAACCACACCAGACCGGCTAACACTGTCGCCACGATAAGCTGAATCAGTGGCGTCGCTATCGACGAGGTGAGCACCATTTTCATAGATTGCCTGCGATTAGTCTGACTGACCTGGTCAAACCGATCTCGTTCATAGGAATTACCGCCGTAGGTTCGAACTTCGCGGTAGCCTTGAACTGCCTCTGATGCGACATGAGTTACGTCACCCATGGAATCTTGTATACGCTCACTAATTTTCCTGAATCGCCTGCCTGCGATTCGAGCGAGCAAGCCAATCAGAGGTGCCACAACCGCAAACACAAGTGTCAATCGCCAATTCAAATAAAGCAGAAAACCAAGATAACCTGCTACCGTAAAGCCTTCCCGAAACAGGACTTTAATGGCATCAGTTGCCGCCCCTGTCACCTGAGTGACATGAAAAGTTAATTTAGCAACCAGCCGGCCAAAAGCATGTTGATCATAAAACTGACTCGGGAGTTTAAGAAGCTGCTCAAATAAATCACGCCGCAGATTGTAAATCATGGTGGTCGCAGCAAAATTAATAAAGTAGTTGCCCAAAAAGGTACCGACGCCACGTATAAAAACGATGACAATAATCGCAACCGGAACAAAAACCTGGTTGTTGATTTCGCTG
>CAZGCW010000016.1:0-31106 GCA_964524295.1 uncultured Pseudomonadales bacterium | reverse complement strand
CACTCCTAAAAAATGATAACCCTGATATTGACACTTCCGCTCACTATAGTCAGACCCGGACACACAATCAATAAAAATTTAACTTCCCGCTGGTTACTAGAATCATTAAAATGACTACAGTCCTATAAATTGCCATAGCAATGTTCCAATACGCCGTTCTTGCCGTTCTATTGATAACCCAGATCTGCAACGCAGATCCGATATCACCATTTCCTGATAGAAGTATCATCAAACAAATAGTCGACGCTCGCCTGACAGGTAACTATGATCAGGCCGATAAACTGGCCATCACCATTGAAACCCAGTTTCCTGATCTGGGTACTGGTTATGCGCTTCACCTGGGCACAATCAATACGCGCCTTTCCTGGGATGGCAGTGATCCCCGCTGGGATAAAACCGTCACAGAAACGGCAAAAAAACTACTGGCCCTGTGCAAACAGGATCAGCCAACCCGCCTGCTAAAAGCAAGGTCCGCGCTCGACTGCGGTACAGCCCACTTTTCCCTTTCCTTTATCGCAGGACTCAGAGGGAACCTTTATCAAGCCGGAACACATGGCAGCAAAGCGATCGACCATCTCGAACAGGCTTTATCACTCAATCCGGACCTGAATGAAGCAAAAATACCCCTCGCCATGGGCTATTACTACGCCGATAACCTGCCATCATTCGTGAAGCTGTTCAGCGCATTCTTATGGTTTATTCCCAAAGGTCAGTCCGACAAAAGTCTGCCCTATTTAAAAGAGGTGATCGACAACAGCGCTTTATATTCAGACTCTGCTAAATTTGTCTATAGCGATCTGTTACTGCAGGCTCGCCCCGAGGCGACTTCAGAGGCGCTATTAATGTTAAGTGAACTAGCTGAAAAATACCCTGAAAACCCTCGAATACACCTGGCCAATATCGCCGCCATTATTATGTACGGCAACCCCAAGGCAGCTAAACCAGCCATTGAAAATTTCTTCCTCTATTGCGGCGACGAAGAACCTGTGTTTATTTTCTTTGGTAAAATCTGGCAAGCCTTTGCAATTCTTGCCTCCGACAAACAACTTGAACCCGACCTAATCGAGCAAATACTCAATCATGATCCGGAAAACCTGCCCGATTGGTCGCACGACTGGCTTACGCTAACCCAGGGGTTAGTACTCAACTATTCAGGTGACCGGCAACAAGCCCGTAAAAAATTCAATCAGGTGTTAGATTCCGGCGATCAGGACTGGATTAGCGAGCAAGCCAGAAACGGGCTCAGAGAAGTGCAATCTGGGCCTATCACTTTGACCAACGATTAGTTTCGCTCAAGGCGATAAAGCTGTTTCAATAAATTCCGCCAACTTTCATACTGGCCTTCCAGGCTACCGACCAGTTGGATCAATTGCCCTTCAACTCGAGTCATGAGCGGTGACAATTCAGCATCAAATGATTGTACCATCTGGCGTAATTCATCTTCGTTATTACGTCGGTCCTGAAACTGCCTGTAAACCTTTAGCATCGAATCATACCGAGTATCAACTCGAGGTCTTTTCTGACCGGATTTTTCTGCCAGACGCCGATTATAATCTTCAAATTCAAAAGAGTTCTTACGCCAATAAGCGTACGGTATTTTCATCCGATTGAAGACAATCTGATACTGCTCATCAACACTATCAATAAACTCATATTCACTTTCCCTTATTCTAAGCACCCGTTTATACATCGGATCGTCTCTGGCTGGTAAACCCAGCACCGACCACTGCTCCTTCTGATCATAGTTGATGTATCGCGAAAAAGTTTCCGGCGAGAGGGCCTGAGCATAGCGAAGCAAGGCGGCATCGATAAGAGAGGACCGAATATCAGCACTTTGGTTTTGCAGGCTCAGGGCAAGATCGTTGGCCATTCGAATGTAAAGGTCCTGGAAAGGATCCTTTGTAGCAACGATTTTATCAGGATAATCTGCGCCATCCGCTTGATCCTGATAAACCTCATCCAGCCAAATACGCCCGAGACTATCACGACAAAGCAGGTGGACTTCAAGGTGGAACCCATCACTTGAGAGAACCCTTCCCTCCAAACTCAATTCCGCTGTAGGGTCAGCCTGAGGCACGACTCTAACCGCGCCCCAGAAGCCACTTTCTTCCAGAGTCTGTTTTAATAAATACGGGATATAGCGACTTTCTGCAAAAGCAACCGGTTTCATCAGCCTGGCGGTCAACGCGCCGAGTGATTCTCCCTCAAACACAGAAATACTCAAGTTAAGCGCTTGGCTATTGTCTTCCGACGGCGCTGCTCGAAGTAATTCGACCTTTTCAATAGAAGAGAATGCTCTTGGCGACTCGACTTCAGAGGCGCAAGAGATCAGCAGCAGCATGACTGACAGCAACCCGAGTCTCATGAATCCCCGCCCATCGAACACACTTTACCTTTCCCAAGGATGTACTCACATTCAAATGCACCCTTACCTCTTTCGAATGGAATAAAGACTCGGTTAACCGAAAAAGCCTGGCTTATCCCATCAGATGCCAGAGTCGTTGAAATATTAAGGCGACGACCATCAGCTGCTTTCACTAACCGATGCTGAATCGCCAGCCCCTCTGGGAGGCGTATATCAAAAATCAGTTGTCCATTACGCCAACCGCATCTTTCTCTACCCAGTGCATCGCCAGAAATTTCGGTGTTAGCAAACTCACAAGCCAACGAAAAATTATCCTCCCGGTCGACCAGTATATGACTATCATCCTGATTGATTTCCAATACCGTCGTTCGAGTAATGAGTTCAGCGAGACGACCCAGATTAACAATCCCTCGCAGTTCATCCATGGCCCGAATAGCACTATCTCTAAATTGTGGATCACTACTGTTAACCCGCCGCTGATAATGACTCAGGGTCACTTCATACAAATAACGCAATTTGTCATTGGGGTGTTCGCTATTTTCAAAGTCAAGCTCCCAAAATCCATTAAAATCAGGGCGATTGGCAGCCTCTGCCTGGACTTCTATACAGCCAATCAGGAAAACCAAAAAACCGGCTCCGTGAGCGAATATTGTTATCAATT
The DNA here is from genome assembly GCA_964524295.1 of uncultured Pseudomonadales bacterium. Classification (GTDB taxonomy): domain Bacteria; phylum Pseudomonadota; class Gammaproteobacteria; order Pseudomonadales; family Azotimanducaceae; genus UBA9926. The sequence goes on along the minus strand of CAZGCW010000016.1, from coordinate 28,080 downwards.
GTTTTATCAACTTGCCTTTTGGCCTTTCACTTTTTACTCTTCTATGATTCTACAGGAATTATTTGGTTCCCATCTGGAGCATGAAAAAAATGGAATATCCACTTAAAGACCTCAAAGTTCTCGATTTTTCACGCGTACTCGCGGGACCATTTGCAGGCAGGTTACTCTGTGATCTCGGTGCAGATGTGGTTAAAGTCGAACCTCCTGAAGGCGACATTACCCGCTATTGGGGCAGAAGTATTGCAGACATACCCGGATACTACCACCAGCAAAATGCCGGAAAACGCAATATCTGTGTCGACTTGCAAACAGAAAACGCGCGCCACCTGATCTATGCCCTGGTTGAAAAAGCCGACATCCTGATTGAGAACTACCGTCCTGATGTAATGGCCAGATTGAATCTGGATTATCCTACCCTAAAAGAAATCAATCCTGGATTGATCATGCTATCCATCAGTGGTTTTGGACATAACGGACCCGAGTCAAAAAGAGCTGCCTATGCCCCGGTAATCCATGCTGAAACGGGCCTGATTCACAGAAGCGCCAGGAAAGCAGCTGCGGGTGAGCGTTCTTTTCGTGATTTACCACTTTCCACCGCGGATACCAATGCTTCCCTGCATGGATTGGTTGGAATTTTATCGGCCGTCATACTGCGACAGAAAACCAAGCGAGGCCAGCACATCGATATTTCGATGTTAGATGCAACCATTGCCACTGATGATCAACTTCACTACGATCTCGAAGACTCCTGGAATACAGGCCCACTCAGTAATGAAATCTGGTCGTTACCTTTTGCGGCTGTACTGATTTCCTCTGATTTTAGAATTATGTTCCGTCAACTATGTGAAAACGAACATATTACCGACCCGGCTTCACCGGAAATGGACCTCACCGAGAAAATCGCAGCTAGAAGAGCCACTGTGAACGCTTTTTTTGAAACTGTGCCAACCGCAGAAGCCTTTGATACCCTTATGAAGCAAATGAATATGGCCTGGGGTCTGGTCCGTGATCCAAGCGAGTTACAACAACAACCCACGGTACAAGCTCGCGGTACTATCATTGAAATCGATGATCGGGCAGGGGGCACCAGACCGATTACTCAATCACCTTATCGATTTTCTGATGCCAAAAGTGGGGTTCGTGGACCGGCCCCCCACCGCGGTGAGCACAACGCTCAAGTCATGCAAGAATGGCTTTCCTGGAACACCGATGAGATCGGCACATTACACGAAAAAGACATCCTGGTTTATGATCAGGAATGGCAACACCACTAGCCAGCCATTCTCTCATTGCCGAATTCAACCATGCGGTGTCACGAGGAACTTCTCTCCGGTCGCCTGCCGTGCATAAATCTCGATATTCTCTTTTGCCAGCATCTCCGGCAATGAAACGGACTGAGTGTAATGGCTTGCAAAAGTCGTTGTAATTTCATCTGCCACGCGTTGCCGTAAAGACTCAGCAGCAACGGGACCAATTTTCTGAAGAAATGGGGTCAATAACCAACCACCTAACCCCCAGGCCATGCCGAAGCTCCTATTAAAGGTGGTTGGAGACCGGTCTAGCCCACCATAAATATAAAGCTGCTTGTGCTGCGTTGATCCATAACGAGAAAATTCACCCATTTTAGCTGCCTGGGCTGCCTCCATTGCCGTTAACACCTGGCCGGCCAGCTTACCCCCTCCGGTTGCATCAAAGCCGATGGTCGCATTGGTCTGCGTCAATGCCTCAATTAATGATTCCATGAAGTTATCAGTACTGGAGTTAAGTACATGTTCAGCGCCCAGGGATTTTAGCAACTCAACACTGTCAGCTTTTCTTACTACATTGACTAATGGTATCTGGTCTTTCAAACAGATTTTGACCAGCATTTGCCCTAGATTTGATGCGGCGGCCGTATGCAATAATGCGCTGTGCCCTTCCTCTTTCATGGTCGCCACCATGCCCAGTGCGGTCAGCGGATTAACAAAACAGGAGGCCCCCTGGCTGGCTGACACCCCTTCATTCATAACCAGGCACTGGTTGGCTTTTAATACTCTATACTCAGCGTACATAGCACCACCGAGGATAGCGACTGTCTTACCCATCAGATTCTGGGCTGCTTCCGATGCGCCTGCTGCGATCACTTGGCCTGCACCTTCATTACCTGCAGGCAGGGATTGACCTGCTCTTGCAGCAATCTGTCTCAATAATGCTTCTGGAACGGGTGCAGTCACCTCAGGCAGTGCTGTGGTCCCAGAAAATTTGGCTTGCGTTAAATCTGCCGGACCCAATAACAGACCCAGGTCAGATGGATTAATGGGGGACGCTTCTACCTTGACAAGCACCTCATTTTCACCTGGCTCAGGAAACTGTACTTCCCTTAAACTCAAGGTAAGCAGACCTTCTCCTGAAATTTCTGTTCTAAGTTGTAAACCTGATTCCGACATACTGCATTTCTCCTCTGCCAGTAAATTTTAAATGTGCCCGTATAGTGCTCCTTCAACCTCCTTCCTGTCTAGCAACTTTCTGATATCAGCATAGTTCCAGCCTATCTCTGCTTCATTAATCAAGTCACGATTTCATAACAGGCATGATAATCTGACAATGGCAACTTCATGCGCTGCTGATCAACAAAACTAACCAACAAGCGATCGATTAATTGCATTAGTCGTGGATCACCCTGAAGCTGGAATGGGCCTTTTTCCTCAATCGCAAGCATACCCTGCTCCTTTATATTACCAGCGACAATAGCTGAAAATACCTTTCTGAGATTAGCAACCAGAACAGCCGGTGACGGGTCAAGGGTTAGATCCAAGGCTGCCAGGTTCTCATGGGACGGAGCAAACGGGGCCTGCAAATCTTCCGGAATGGTCAATAACCAATTGTAGTAATAAGCATCATCTTTCGCCTTGCGATACTTCCTCACTTTTCTGATACCGTTTAAAATCAGGTTAGCAACCCTAGCTGGCTCACCAATAATAATCTGATAGTAATGACGAACTGAATTACCCACAGTTGCGACAAGGAAAGCGTCAATTTGCTGGAAATATTCCCGCGCTGACTCTGGCCCAGCAAATACCAATGGGAAGGGCATATCCTGATTGTCAGGATGAAGCAGAATCCCTATCAGATACAAGATTTCTTCAACGGTACCCGCACCTCCAGGAAAGACGACAATCGCATGACCAACCCTGACAAACGCCTCAAGACGTTTTTCTATATCCGGCATAATGACCAGTTCATTAATAATTGGATTGGGCGGTTCCGCGGCAATAATGCCAGGCTCTGAAATGCCTAAATACCGGCCGGTTTTATTGCGCTGCTTGGCATGGCCAATGGCAGCTCCTTTCATAGGACCTTTCATCGCCCCATTCCCACATCCGGTACAAATATCCAGGCCCCGGAGACCTAGCTCATACCCCACCTCCTTGGTATAGTCATATTCACTGCGGAATATGCTGTGACCACCCCAGCATACAACCATTTTAGGCGCCGAATCCGTCTTGAGAACATCTGCATTTCGCAAAATATCAAAGACCGCATTGGTAACCGATTCACCCGCATCAGCCGGAATTGTCAGATGGGCATTGACGTACAAAATATCCCTGAGGACTGAAAACAACAATTGCCGGATACCATTGAGTATCCTGCCTTCGACAAAAGCCGTCACAGGCGCATCAATTAATTCAATGGTGATACCCCGGTCCTGCTGAAGCAGCTTAATATCAAAGGACTGAAAATCCTCCAGCAACTGACGAGCGTCATCTGTCTGAGCACCACTATTGAGTACCGCCAGTGAACAATTTCGGTAGAGATGGTAAAGACCGCCCAAAGAGGTATCCAGCAACTGACTCACTTCGCGCTTGGAAAGGACTTCCAGTTGCCCCCTCGGGCTTAATTTAATATTGACATATTCCATTGCATTCTCTCTACCAAGGAAGGATGAGTCTACGAGGTGACCAATTAATTCTCATAGATAACCTGACCCGCAACAATCGTTTTCAATATGGTAGTGGTTAAAATCTGCTGCTCTGCCACCTTCAGAATGTCACGATCTAAGACAACAAAATCAGCCACTTTCCCGGGCTCAAGGCTACCCTTGAATTCTTCCTCAAACGCGCCATAAGCCGCTTCAGTAGTATAACTTCGCAACGCCTCATTGCGGGTCAATCGCTGCCCGGGTTCAAAACCACCTTCGGGTACACCCGCCAGCGTTTTCCGGCTGACCAGAGAATAATAGGATGCAATGGCATTGACCGGCTCAACAGGCGCGTCAGTACCATTAATCAATACAGCCCCACTATCGATCAATTTCCTCCATACATAAGCCCCTTGCTCTATTCTCTGCTGGCCCAATCGGTCTATGGCCCAGGGTCTATCCGAGCTCAGGTGGATACCCTGCATCGATGCGATCACCCCAAGTTGTCCAAACCGCGGGATATCGATTGGGTCAATATGCTGAGCATGCTCAATTCTGAAACGGACGCCACGGTCCCTGCCATCAAATAATTCGTCAAATACATCAAGGACCTCACGATTAGCCCGGTCCCCGATGGCATGAATACCTACCTGGAATCCGTTCTGGTATCCCAAGTGACTGATATCCCTCATCTCCTCCAAAGGCATAGTCGGAAGCCCGACGTGCCCGGCACGGTCCGAATAAGGCGCTAACAACCATGCACCCCTTGAGCCAAGTGCGCCATCTGCAACCAGTTTAATCGCCCTAATAGTCAACCGGTGGTCACCAAGGTCTATTTGCGGACCTCGGTCCATCCATTCGGATAGTAATGTGTCATTGCCGCCAGACAGCATGACATAAACGCGACTGGTCAGTCGTCCCTCAGCCAAAAACTGCTTATACAGATCGATATCCTGCTGCCCCGTGCCGGCATCCTGAAAACTGGTTACCCCTTGCTCAGCTAGGTTTTGAAGTGCCAGGGTCAATGCCTGCTGCCGTTGTGATGCGGTAGGTTCAGGAATAATACGACTCACCAGGCGTTGTGCACGTTCGTTAAGCACCCCGGTTGCACGACCCTGCGCATCGCGTATGATTTCACCGTCACCACTGAAACGAGTGGCATCCTCAATTCCTGCCAGGGCCAGTGCTTTATCATTAACGAAAGCAGCATGACCGCTGGCGTGGACCAGGTAAACTGGATTATCGGAAGAAACCTCATTCAACGTTCGATTCGTCTGAAAACCCGAAATCATCTCAATGGGTGCTGGTGTCCATTTACTCTGATGCCAACCTCGTCCCAATATCCACTCGCCCGGTTCGGCAGAATCAACCGCTCTGGCGACACTGTCAACGAGTTCATCAAGGTTGTTAACTATGCTGAGGTCTAAACGTAATTTGGAGAACCCCAGAGACATGAGGTGCCCATGGCTTTCATTAAATCCAGGAATGACCGTCGCACCAGCCAGATCAACCACCGTATCAACCTGGCAACGCTCAACAGCCACGATCCGGTCTGCTCTTACACACAGAGAGGGTTTAACGGCGTTACTTGCATCCAGCGTATAGACTGTCCCGCCAGAATAGAGCGTGTCGGCAAACACAGAGGTAACCGACAAGCCCAGAATGATCAATACACGAAATCCAGCGTCTAAAAATCTTATCACTTTAAAGTCCTTAACCTGACCATTGAATCGAATTAGGAATAATCGAAAAATTTTACTCATAATTGAGCCTCCCGCCCATCAATACCGATAAAGGCAATCCAGTCAAGAATGGGCTCACTACTTTACCATTCGCTTTTGAGCTTCTTGCTGATGTGCCATTTTTCTTGCCCGCTTAACAGTAAAATCCTGTTCCAATTTCTCTGCTGGAGAATCAATGGACAATTCGCCAACCCGAATATAACTGCCTTCATCCAGCGCAGTACGGAACAGCTTTAAGTTCCCCCAGTGATCATGAACCCGGCCCGAAGCACCGAGCCCAAAACCTTCTACTGTGGCACCATAGGTCAATGCTTGCATCCCCATGCGATGCAGCAACTTCGGGCTCGCAGAGCGAAGTACTTCGGGATGCACCGATACGATCCAGTTTTCCTGTTGTCTCATCCAGGACTTAATATTACTCATCGTGGCCACGAAACGTTGACTCTTTGAGCGATTTAAACCCGTACCATGCAACAAGCGCCCGTCAAATAGCATTATAGTACCTGCAGCCGCTTCCAGGTTAATTGCTGGTGGCAGCTCGCCAATCGCGCCACCTGAGCCTGCCTGAGCAAGCACGCGATGGCTTCCTGGTATTACCAGCGTACCCCCGTTTTGGTCATTGACGTCCTGCGGAATAAACATGGTGTTAACCAAGGCAGGTGCTTCCTGAGTCTGCCAGGGCAGTAAAGGCCCCTGGTCGAAATGTAAACCCTGAGGATACCCGCCTGGATCAGCACCATTGGCTAAAAAGCTATGGCATATCCAGCCGGCACCCAGCGTTTCATTCAAGAGCTGTTCAATTAATGGCCCCGCCTGCACCGCATCTGGATGCTGTTCTATACACAGCGCGAAGCAAGCCCCCTTATTGACCAGGGTATTAACATACTGTCCAGACGGGGTCTGTTGCTGCACACCCGCCTGAATTTCGGCTTGCGCCTGGTCCAGTAACCGATCGAGAAAAACCGTACATTGTTGCTGGGATAAACCATCTTGTATCAGGCAGTACCCCCATTTAATCAAGTCACCCCGCAAACAATCAATATCTCGAGTTGCCTGGGGTAAATCAAACTCTTTCCAATACTTGTGCTTACGCGCAACCGTCGTTTCCCAGTAATCTCCCTTGGCCTCACCAAGGGGCTTCCTTATATCAGGTGGAATCAATCCGGGATTGTTCTTGAACATAGATCGAAACGGCTCTTTCGAATCCAGAAATTTGTTATACATCCCATTATCAGCCGATGAATGCTGCTGAACATGTGCCGCCGTAAATTCTACCGGTACAGACATCGATTTCTCCCCAAACTGATTTGGCAATCTCAATAATTGTTGTCTACAGTAACCCTGTCCTACGCAATCGAGCGTGTTCAATTTTTGTACATTGATTTTCAACCACCGTGATACCAGCGCCCTCTAAAGCGGTTCGGGCCTGCGAATTGTAAATCCCCAACTGCATCCAGAAAACGGCTGGATTCTTTGCTTTAGCCGCTTCGACAAACAAGCCTATTCGGTGGCTTCTCTGGAAGATATTGATGACATCAATTGGCTCGTCGATCGCACCAATCGACGGATAACAGCGGTAACCGAGAATCTCTTTATAATCTGGGTTAACTGGATAAATATGATAGTGCTCAGCAAGATATTTACCGACGCCATGACTGGCCCTTGAGGGATCAGCCGACATACCCACGACGGCAATGTTTCGAGCCTTTCGGAATAGTTCGACCAGAGTCAAATCATTCCCTTGCTCGAGGTTCATCGGTCATTCACCCGAAAAGTAGGTTGTTCTAGCCATAGCGAGTCTCTCATATTCTATTCAGGTTTTGGTCTGCGAATCCAGCGGCTAGTCTGACTGACATCTTCAATTTCCTCGTCTTCCTTCTGCCATCCGGAAAATCCTGCCTCCAGGTGAGCGACACTTTCAAAGCCCATCTCCTGCAGGGACTTGACCGCTAACACACTGCGCCCACCGCCAGCGCAAAAAACCACAGTTCTGCGCTCCTGTTGAAAGTAATCCCGGTAATACGGACTGGCAGGACTCGCCCAAAATTCCATCATCCCGCGAGCACAATGAATCGCTCCAGGAATCGTACCTAGGTCAACCTGTTCTTGGATTTCCCGAATATCCAAAAGCAATAAATCAGCGTTTTCAGCCATTTCTTTTTTTAATTCAGCGACACTCAAATTCTCAATATCCGCCTTAAGTCTTTCTGTCTCTTCGAAAATATTTTGAATCGCCATACCCTCTCCTTATTCAACCATGTCATACCGTGATGGACTCATATCTTAATCCATAGCTTGTCTCATCACTAAAACTGTACTGTACCAGTCCAGCCCAGTTACAGTAAAACCGCAAAGCCGGGCTAGCTAGCTTTCCTAACTTCCTGGCTACTGGTACCGTTAAAGTCAGGCTTAAGCCCGCTATCAGCATCGCGGCTTAAAACAAAACCAAAGTACCGAATAGGATAAAGAAAATGAAAATCGGCATTTTTGCAACTTTTATGTCAACCCTTGCCACCCCCGATATGATCAGGACATTTGCACAGCAGGTTGAACAGCTAGGCATTGAATCACTTTGGATGGGGGAACATGTCGTCTTGTTTGACAAAACAGTTCATCCGTATCCCGGTAGCAGAGACGGTAAGATACCCGTTCCTGCCGGTGGGGGCATGCTCGACACTGTATCCACTTTCAGCTTTCTGGCGGGATGTACACAAACGCTGCGCTTCGGTACAGGAATCACCTTATTACCACAAAGAAACCCAATTTACACAGCTAAGGAATTCGCTACCTTAGACTGGTTCACCGATGGCCGAGTCGATTTCGGCGTGGGTGTCGGCTGGTGTAAGGAGGAAGTGGAAGCTTGCGGCTACACCTTTGAGGATCGGGGTGCCCGCTGTAATGAATTCCTTGATATCCTCAATCAACTCTGGACCCAGCCGGTGGCGGAATTCTCCGGCGAACACTTCAACTTACCCGCCTGCCGCATGGATCCAAAACCAGTACAAGCCGATGGAATACCCATTATTATCGGCGGCCATACCCGCGCAGGATTTAACCGGGCTGCCAAATACGGTAGCGGCTGGTATGGGTTTCAGCTGAATCTGGAACAAACAAAAACCATGCAACAAGAACTCAAAGAGGCTCTCGAAAAACAGCACCGCAGCTTACAGGATATTGAGCTCATTATAACCCCACCCTATCAATTGAGCGCTGATGCCATACTGGCCTATCAAGATCTGGGCGTAGATCGATTAATCCTACACCTGGGCAGCCAGAAGCCAGATAAAATCCAGCATCGTCTCGAGGAGATCAGTAACCTAATGGAAATTCTGTAAGCGGTTATAAGCCTCTCAGTCGGTAAATCGCTCGCTGGAAAACCTCCGAAAGGCACTCACTGGTCTGTTCATCGAAGATACCGACACTCACATCACAGAACTGGTGGCCCTTTTTGCTAAACTCATCAAGCACCTGCATTTCTACAATCACTGAGGTTTCCGGGGCAATGGCAGCGTAATTCTTTGACCTTGTTTCAAGATGAACCCACGGGTTCATACCTGCATTGCTATCAAAAATCCAGTTAGCACAACCCAGGATAAACGACATATTAGCAAAACCCTGAGCTTGACCTTGGGCTTCGGCCGGTTCTTTATCTTTTAAGTCTGAGCCATCATCAAGAAAACGTAGAAGCGCTGGCATGCGCTCTACTTCTTCGAAGTACCGAGACATTCTGTGATCCTTCTGCCATTGATAACGGAAAGCATAACAGCCCTGAACTTTCAGTTGTTCAAACCAGGCTTTGCTTGCCTGAGGTGGTTGGTATCCTGCTTCCGCCATACGATCACCTCGCTTACTTGGTGCTATAGCAGCTTCTTGTTCCAAACTCACGTCTGCTGTCGCGCAAATTTTGCCAGTAGAATTGATCAAATCAGCGGTATATTGATGGTCATTTTGGTCAGTGATCTCGACCGAAAAGTTCTCGCGGTCGTAAACCGGTGATCTCACTGCGACTTGAGACAGTCCGGTATTCAACCAGGTGCTGCCCCAGGCTTCTACTGCCGGTTGAGTCAGGTAAGCAGATAAGGTGACCCCTGGAACCAGGCCCCCTTTGAATCCATAACGTTTCGCGATTCGATCGCCGTGAATCTCATTTTTCGAATCGGGTGACTGATTTAAGGCAACACCGGTATATCCGTTTACATTCATTCTCGCTTCCTTTTATGTTTCCGTCTGACTCACTGCTGAACTCGCCGATGTCACTGGTCGCCAGACGAAGTCATCCTACCTGCTTACAGAAATCACACCGGCACAGTAGAACCGTTTTATGCGCGGTAATACGACTATCGATCGTGCGTGGCTCGCAGCAGCCAGTCCACTGGACACAACCCGCGCGGTGTTTTGGTGGTTCTCGTTTCACTTAAAGAGTGCATTAACCAGTTTATGTCAACTTAAATTAATGGCGCTGGCACTGCAGTCATTTCGATGGACCCTCTGCTTTCGCTTATTTTAAACGAGTCTGAAATTTAGTTCGCGTACGCTTATCAATCGGTAGGCTCAGATAGGCAAGCAGTTTCTCTTTACTCAGATTATTTTGTGGACCAACCTGGTCTAAAAACAGTGCCTGAGTTGACAGGCTATTCTCGGCTTTCAACTGATACTGCCCTTGCATTCCCGCCTCGATTTTGCCAACTTCCAGAACCCTAAAATAGACCCCTGCTCGGCCAGCAGCAGTAAACAATTTCGGAAACTGCTTATCCTCCATCTGCGCTGCAAGCACATTGCAGGGAATTCTCGGTGCCGTTGCTTCCAGAAGCAAACCATCAAACTCAAGGCGATCGCCAATCATCAGCCCATATTCCGGCATGCCTGAAATAGTCAAATTTTCTCCGAAGGTACCACTCGGTATAGGCCGCCCCAACTTCGCTGACCAAAACGCATAGTCCTCAACTCGATAAGCGTAAACTGCTTGATCAACGCCACCATGATGACGCGGATTACACACATTATCTCCCTCCAGTCCAAGGGAGTTCACCGCTACAGCACCCTGAACCGGACGCTTGCCAATAGCCGTTCGGATCTGCTGGCCACCAACTCGCACCGTTTTGATCTTGCCAATGTTGACACTGGTTATTTTCATGTTTTTAGTTGCCTTACCGCTATAGATTACCACCCGCTCCACGAGCCCTCATCAGCAGAGCGGGGAAAAATCGTTAATGAATTTTTGGAATATATTAGTATCCATTTATTCTTTTTAATATTCTTTATTTATTTGTAAACTTCACCGCTCACGACCCAAGATCACAATGATTATGAACCAAATACAGCCAATCCAAGAAAGTACTTCGTCTAGCTATCAAGACCAAATACAGTCTATCGAGAAAATACGAAGTCAGCATGCTAACACCTGGAAAGGAATTAATTCAGAGTATGCTGCGCGCATGCGCCTTCAGAATCGCTTTACCACTGGGGTTGAAATTGCTCAGTATACGGCCGATATCATGCGTCAGGATATGCTGGCATATGATCTCGATTCAGCCAACTATACACAGTCACTGGGCTGCTGGCATGGATTCACTGCCCAACAACTGGCCATGTCAGTTAAGAAGCATCGTGGCACCATGAGCAAATCCTATATTTATCTGAGTGGTTGGATGGTAGCTGCACTGCGTTCTAAGTTCGGGCCTTTACCTGACCAGAGCATGCACGAGAAGACCTCTGTTCCAGCCTTGATTCAAGAAATATACTTGTTTTTAAAACAGGCAGATGCTCGGGAGCTTCGACATATTTTTGTTGAACTCGATGCAGCCCGTGAACGCGGTGAGAATACCGATAGTATCATTCAGCAAATCGACCAATTTGAAACTCATGTCGTACCCATCATAGCTGACATTGATGCCGGCTTTGGTAATGAAGAAGCGACTTACCTGCTTGCCAAACAGATGATAGAAGCCGGTGCCTGTGCCATTCAAATTGAAAACCAGGTTTCTGATGCAAAACAGTGTGGCCACCAGGATGGTAAGGTCACCGTCCCTCATGAAGATTTCTTGTCTAAGATTAATGCCATTCGATATGCCTTCCTGGAACTGGGCATAGAAAACGGAATTATCGTAGCCAGAACCGATTCTCTGGGCGCAAGCCTGACCCAGAAAGTACCTGTATCAAAGGAAAAAGGGGACCTTGCCAGCCAATACAATGACTTCTTGCAGACGGAAGCAATCAATGATTTATCAGAACTAAAAGAAAATGACATTACCATTCACCAGAATGGCGAGCTTGTAAAACCGGTCAGACTTGATAATGGACTGTATGCATTTAGAGATGGGACCGGCTTTGATCGAGTCGTGCTCGACTGCGTTACCAGCCTCAACCATGGTGCAGATCTGCTATGGATCGAAACAGAAAAACCCAATGTCTCTCAAATTGCTGAAATGGTTGATGCCGTTAGAAAACATATCCCGGATGCTAAACTGGTGTATAACAATTCACCTTCTTTTAACTGGACCTTGGCCTTTCGTGAGCAAGTCTATGCAGAATGGAAAGCCGACGGTAAGGATCTGAGCATCTATCCAGACCCTGAAGAATCACCGAAAGGTCTTATGTCGGTTGATTTCGATCTTTCTGAACTAGCTCAAGAAGCCGACCAGCTTGTAAAAGAATTTCAAAAAGATGCTTCTCGAGAAGCCGGTATTTTTCATCACCTGATCACCTTACCCACCTACCATGAAACTGCGTTGGGTACAGATATCCTATCCGAAGGCTATTTCGGTAGCCTGGGCATGCTCGCTTACGTTCGAGATGTTCAGCGGCAGGAAATCAGACGAGAAATGTCCTCTGTTAAGCACCAGGACCTAGCAGGCTCAAATATTGGCGATGATCACAAAGCCTACTTCTCAGGAGAAAATGCGCTGCTGGCTGGCGGCAAGGACAACACGATGAATCAATTCTAGTTTGACTCAAGTGATTCAGAGCGTCTCAATATAGATGCTCTGAATCATCAGCTTCCCTACTTACGCCTCATTTATGGGGCGTTTTTTTTGTTTTTTTAAAACCGCCTACGTCGCAGTCAACAACGTTCATAACCGATTCAAGATCAACAGGACAAACCGTTTCAAGGCTGGCTGACTCATCCTCAACTTGTTACTTGGTTAGACAAATTCCTGCAGTAAGGCACAATAGGGATAACGACGGAGAGTTGAAGATGGCAGATATCATTATCATCGGAGCGGGCAGTGCGGGTTCCGTTATCGCAAACCGGCTCAGCGAAAATCCCAACTGGGAGGTCTTATTAATAGAAGCCGGGCCCGACTATGAGCGCGCGGAAGATCTACCCTATGAACTCGTCAACAGTCATCGCAATGCACTTGCGGATCACGACTGGGGTTTTCGCTATCAACCGACCCAAGAACAGAATGTTTTCTTTCCCAGAGGAAAGGTCGTTGGCGGCTCCAGTTCCGTGAATACCACCATTGCGCTACGTGGAATGCCCGAAGACTATGATGAGTGGGCCGAGCAAGGCAATCCATCATGGACCTGGCCTAATGTCCTGCCTTTTTTCAATCGCCTGGAAAGAGATTTGGATTTTGCTGATGCTGACTACCATGGTGATTCCGGCCCTATCAGTATTCGACGCTACCAACCAGACGAATTATTACCCCAGCACCAGGCATTCCTCGACAAAGCAGTCTCTCTGGGTTATCCCTATTGCGAAGATGCAAATAATCCCAACTCATATGGCGCCGGCCCCCAACCTATGAACAAGCTGGGTCGATTACGAATATCATGTGCAATAGGCTATCTTGCACCCGCCCGGTTTCGACCTAATTTGACCATAAGAGCAGACACTCTGGTGCGCCGCTTGATCATCGAAAAACATGTCTGCAAAGGCATTGAAATTCAGACCCCTGATGGAAAAACCGAAATCCTGACCGCACCCTTGGTTATAACCTGCTGCGGTGCGCTAATGTCACCTGTACTTCTGATGCATTCTGGTATTGGTCCAAAAGAACAGCTCGACCAAAGTGGAATAGAGGTAGTAGAAAACGAGCCTGGGGTCGGCGAAAACCTCTCCGACCACCCTGCAATATCCGTCGTCTGCCAGCTCACAAACGAACAACTATCAGATCATGATGCCCCCTTGATCCAAACAATATTGCGCTACACAACTGAATCAGATAACAAACGTAATAACATGCAAATAGAACAACTAAGCTATGCAGGAAAAGTAAACGGCCCACCCATGTTTGCTATTGCCGCTTGCCTGGAATACCAATATGGCCGCGGCCGGTTAACGCTATCACCCACACAGCCCATGGGCGCACCTACCATTGAAAACCATTTCTGTGAAGATGAACGAGACCTGGCCGCATTGCTCAGCGGCTTCAAGGACGCAATTGAATTTACCCGGCAAGGTGAATTAGCCAGGATGATCGATACGATACGATTTCCAGACCAAGGCAGGGACCAAGGTGATGACACCCTGGCTTCTTTATGCCGGCGTTTTTCTGGCAGTGGCTATCACCCCTGCGGCACGCTCAAGATGGGTCCTCGGCAGGATCCCATGGCAGTGGTCGATGAACATGGTCGTGCGCATCGTATAGACGGTCTGGTCATTGCGGATGCATCCATTATGCCGGGTGTTCCGCGAGCCAATACTAATTTAACCTGTATCATGATTGGAGAAAAAATCGCTGCCTATATCAGCCAGCATCCAGCACAGTATGGCCTTTAAGATTTCGATTACAGGAACACATTATGAACGATTTCAACCTCAGGAATGCCACCATAATAGATGGAAGTGGGGGCCCAGCAAGAGAGGCCGATCTGGGTATTAAAGACGGTCGTATAGCCGAGATTGGTCAAGTTGGCGCTGCGGATACCGAATTGGACGCCGCCGGGCGCTGTCTTGCACCAGGCCTAATTGATACCCATGCCCATGATGATGGCGCCTTCCTGAAACATCCTGACATGACCTTTAAACTATCACAGGGAGTGACCACCGTCGTCAACGGGAACTGCGGCTTTAGTGCCATTCCTTTGGACTACGACGGTGATGGTATCAAAGGCAGTGGCGGCATCCTGGCAGGGATTGACAGTGGCTTCACCGACCTGGAAGGCTATTTCCGAGCGGTCTTGGCAAAAAAACCGTCCATCAATAATATGATGCTGGTAGGCCATAATACGGTCCGTTCGCTGGTCATGGGATCACAACGGAGGCCACCCTCAAGGAAAGAAATGTCAGCTATGAGCGACCATGTTGACAAAGCCATGGAGCAGGGCGCCTGCGGTTTTTCTACCGGCCTCATCTACCGGCCTGGCCGCTACAGCGAAACCGAGGAAATAATTGAACTGGCCAGCATAGCTCAACCTTATGGTGGCCTGTATACCACACATATGCGTAATGAAGGAGACCGGTTACTTGAAGCGATAGATGAAACACTGCGAATAGGCAAGGAAGCGGATATTCATGCTCATATTTCCCACCATAAGGCAGCAGGTAAGCTGAACTGGGGGAAAGTGAAGTCTTCTCTGGATAAAATAGACACCGCACTTGCCCAAGGTCAGCGCATTTCCCTGGATGTTTATCCCTACACAGCGGGTAGTGGCAGAATGATCGAGTATTTCAACCTCGACAACATAAATCGCGAATTGGCCGAGGTTATCAGGCTAGCCAGTTGCCCGGCTTTCCGTGAATACGAAGGTCGCATGCTGAAGGATATAGCCACAGAGAAAGGCACGGATATCGTCAAACTGGTCCATGAAATATTAACCAGCCCAAAGGGTGACCGCACCATCTGCATTCAATTCATCATTGATGAAACCGATATCGAAACCAACCTGCGCTGGCAGGACATGATGGTAGGCTCCGATGGTATACCCGATCTCAACGGGCGTCCCCATCCACGATTATTTGGCACCTTCCCAAGGATACTGGGCCACTATGTGCGAGACAAACAATTGCTCAGCCTGACCGATGCGGTTCGACGCATGACCTCCCTGGCTGCTTCCACATTCGGTATCGAGCAACGAGGTCTGATTAAACAGGGCTATTGGGCCGACCTGGTTTTGTTTAACCCTGATACGGTTACAGACGCAGCAACCTATGATGAACCAAAAAAGCTCGCCACGGGTATTGATGCTGTCTTTGTCAATGGCAAGCTTGCCTTTCAAAACGGCCAGTATACGCAATCCGGGTCAGGAGAAATGCTGCGATACAACAGGGATTCTTTCAAAGTCTAAAAATCAGCACTATGTTCACCTATGCCGACAATCGAACCAACCAGTCACTGCTATCCAGCATTATTTTGGTTATTCTTACGGATCAGACCTATGACGAACAAACACTGAAGCGGCCAATTACACTACCCTCGTTGACCGTTTCAAAGTAGGGTATCCGTAACAACCCGCCACTTACTGACATTTGCAGGAAAACATCATGGCCTATATCGAAAATAGAACTATTCACGACGCCGATTCCCATGTCATGGAATTCCCCGATCAGATATTCGAGTTCATTTCTAGCAAATACCGTGAGGAATTCAGGCCTTATCTCAGACAACGAGAACAGAGCTGGATTGACGAAATGAAGATGTTGCAGGACGACCCTGAGTACCGAGCAGGAGCTGAGCGTGAAATTATGTTACGCCGAGGTCACAACGCCTTGGGTGCTTTCCGAAAAGAAGACCGGCCCAAAACACTGGATTATCTGGGTTTTACCAGTCAATTGGTATTTACCTCTGACGCGCTTGACAATTATGGTCTTGAAACAGGCAAAACCAACCAGCTTGCCTGCGAAGCGGCGCGGGCCCACAACCGTATGATGGTCGACTTCTGCAACATTGACGACCGACTACTGGCGACGGGTTATGTCCCTCTGGTTGATTTGCAGGAAGCGCCTCGTATCGCCACTGAAGCATTAGAAATGGGTTGTCGGGGCCTGGTTATTCCGTCCCGCTGCCCACCCGGGCACAGCCCCAGTCACACCGCATTTGAACCGCTGTGGTGCATCGCTGAAGAAGCCGGAATCCCCATCTTGTTCCATGTTGGTGGGGAACACAAAATGAACCCTGATTACCACAATAATGGCCTGCCTCAGGTACTCGACTTCCATGGGGGTGCCGAGAATTTTACTTCGAGCAGTTATATGACGATTCCTCTATCCGTATGGCAAACCATGGCCGTACTGATAATCGACGGTGTATTGGACAGGCATGAGAACCTGAAATTCGGTGCTATTGAACTAGGTGCTAGCTGGGTACCGAGTTGGATGCGATTTATGGACTCTGGCGTGGCTGCTTTCACAAAAGGAGAACAACGCCTTAAGAACCTGTCAGCTAAACCGAGCGACATCGTCCGACGCCAATTCCGGGTGACACCCTATCCCCATGAACCCACTGGCTGGATTATCGACAATACCGGGCCTGAGGTGTGCCTCTTTTCATCAGATTTCCCGCATGTAGAGGGAGGACGAAATCCGATGAAGCGATTTGGAGAAGCCATAAAAGATATCTCTGAGGAAAACCAGACTCGCTTCTACAGAGATAATTTTATTGATCTGATGGGACAGGGGCTTGATCAATCACTTCATGATCATCCATCTCAACGTGCAGAATAGACCACCTTAACCCGTTCTGCTAATTCTGGGCTAAAGCCACCTAAACTAATTCGCGTCCATTAAAAAAGGGGCTAATGGCCCTTTTTTAATTCCTATCCCGCACTGAACCGAACGGGAACTAACTACCCGAGGTCGGAATTTCACTAAACGGAATGCCTTTGTCCACTCTGATATCCTGGGGCATACCCAGCACTCTTTCAGCAATAATATTCGCCATGATTTCATCCGTACCACCGGCTATACGAAAGCCCGGTGAAGCCATATAAGAAGCCTGGAATAAACCAGCTCTTTCGGACAATTCTTCGTCCCATATAATGCCACTGGCATCCAAAAGATCCAGTGCAAAAGATGCCATGTCCTGCTGTTTTGGTGCACCCACCAGCTTCCCAATGGAATTCTCAGGTCCCGGAATCTCTCCTCGAGACAATGCCGTCATGGAACGGTAACCGGTATATTTCAGGCCAGCTTCCTGAACATACCAATCAGCCAGCTTCCTGCGCACACCCGCGTCCTTTATCGCCGGCTGATCATCTACATTAATATTGCTGGCCAGTTCAAACACTGAATTAAAATTGACCCCACCGCCACCACCACCGATAGAGGCACGTTCATTCATCAAAGTGGTCAGTGCAACCTGCCAGCCCTGGCCCACCGCGCCCAGTCGCTGGGCATCAGGAATCCTGACATCAGTAAAATACACCTCATTAAAATTCGCGCCACCCGAAATCTGTCGAATCGGCTTGATTTCAATTCCGGGAGATTTCATATCCAGGAAAAAATAAGTCAACCCCTGGTGTTTGGGCAGGTCCGGGTCCGTTCGCAGGACAAGCACACCATAGTCCGAATAATGGGCACCCGAGGTCCAGATCTTCTGGCCGTTAACCACCCAGTCATCGCCATCTTTAACAGCCCGAGTCCTCAATGCTGCCAGATCAGACCCACCCGCTGGCTCACTAAACAACTGGCACCAGACATGCTCACCACTGGCCAGTGCCGGCATGTACTGCTTATTCTGGTCTTCATTTGCCCAAGCCATCATGGTCGGTGCGCACATGCCCTGGCCAATACCAAAAATACTATCCGGTGTCCTATATTTGCTTTGCTCTTGATCAAAAATAACCTGCTCAATAGCATTAGCCCCACGCCCACCATGCTCTTTCGGCCATCGTATACAAGCCCAGCCAGCGTCATACTTTCGCTTCTGCCAGAGTTTGGCACGCTCAATATAATCCAGGCCTTCCAGTTCAGAATCAGTCGGAATGTTTTCTCGTAACCAATTGGCAGCTTCGACCCTGAAATCTGCTTCTTGTTGCGTATCTTTAAAATCCATAATTTTCTCCTCAATACCTGCTCAGGCTGCTCGATCTTTTTCTATTGCCTGGATTAACTTTTCCTGCCAGACGGCTTCGCTACCAATATTAATCGCCAGCAGCTTTGACCGGCGATAAGGAAACTGGCAATCAAACTCCCAGGTAAAACCCATGCCGCCATGGGTCTGAATATTTTCTTTAGCGGCATAATAATAGGCCTGGATCGCCGCAACCCTGGCCGTGGCTGCAGCGATGGGTAACTCTTTTGCATCTGTGGCGAGTGCCCAAGCCCCAAAATAACAATTGGACCTTGCCAGGGTATTCTTTACATAGGCATGCGCCAGCTTATGCTTAATAGCCTGGTAGGTTGCAATCGGCCTACCAAAGGCAAATCGACCAAGCGCATATTCTTTCGCCATATTCAACGCGGTATCTGCTCCTCCAACCTGCTCCCAGGCAAACAACACGGCAGCACGGTTATAGATATGCTCCAACAAAACCAAACCTTGTCCCGGCTCACCCACCACTTCTGCGTTGACTTCATCAAAGCTCAACCGGGCATGCGATCGACTCGGATCTAATGTCTTGACTTGTTCGCAGGCCACGCCTGACTGATCCAATGACACCAAGCTGACCGTTGGACCCTGATCACTATTGGCCAGAACCAGCGAAAAATCAGCAATGTCACCATCAGCCACGGGTATCTTAATTCCCGTCAACTTGCCCGCTTTGATTTCCGAAGCCAGACTATTACCACCAGTCACTTTGGAACCCTCCGCCACAGCAAGGCAGCCAATGGCCGAACCAGCCGCCAACTTCGGCAGCCAGTCAGATTTCTGATCATCCGAGCCTGCTGCCAGGAGGATTTCTGTTGCAAGATAAACTGAAGACGAAAAAGGTATCGGTGCTATAGCTTTGCCTAATTCTTCGGCAATCACACTCAATTCCAGATAAGATAAACCCAGACCATCGTATTCTTCTGGAATAACGGTAGCAGTCCAACCCATTTCAACTACTTTCTGCCAAAGATCTTTATCAAAAGATTCTTCTCCATCCAGAATGCGGCGCACACTCGATGTAGGGCAATGATCCCGCAAAAATCCCTGGGCTTGCTCCCTCAGTAGATTCTGCTCTTCAGAAAACTCAAAATTCATACACTTCTCTCCCTATGTCCCTTCACTTCGCCAATAAGGCTCTTCCCCCTGATTTACCATTCTCTGGGCCCTGGCTCGCTTCAAAAAGTATCATGTTGTCCACTCTAACGCCATGGCTGAAGTTAAACCGACCCAGCCTTCAGCCATCAAACCCATCCCAAACCGAATTATTCTACCCGTCCACGCTAAACCGTGGAAAACCGCCTTAAGGGCAAAAACCTAGCTCCTAACCCAGTGACCATTACTTGATAAACGATAGCCCAGACACTCATAAGTTGTGTTCACCAATTGTTGGCCGCGTTCATTGAGAAGGATACCAGGGCCCATTTTGTTCATAACATAGCCAAAGGAAATACCAAGATCAGTATCAGCAAAACCCAGGCTTCCACCCGCACCGGCATGTCCAAAAGCATTCGCGCCTAGAATACATGATTCAATATGTCCCGTAGGCCGGTACCGATTGTCCATGGACTTCATAAACCCATAACTAAATCGGCTCGGCATCAGCAAAGTCATATCCTGTCCACCGGCCACTTCTGTAGCAGACATCAATTCAACCTGGTCTGCACTGAACACTCGAGCCCCATCGAGCATTCCTTTATTAGCCAAGGGTGCAAACATCCGTGCCAGGGCCCGAGCATTACTAATGCCACCTCCCGCTCCAAATTCGCATTGGTAGCTTTCTTTGGAATCCGTCTTATAACCCCCATTATTGAAATAGGCCAATGCCTGAATAGATCGTGGTTCAGCCAGGAGTTGTCGGGTAAAAGGGGCGTGCTGGAATCCCCTTTCCGGTTTCCAGCGGTGTAACCTGGACACCCTATCATGTTCCTGGACAGGCATGCCTATCCACAAGTCAACTGACAAGGGCTCACCAAAATGAGTTCTAAAAAAGGTCCCGAGACTCTGCCTGGATACACGGCGAACCACTTCACCGATAAGCCAGCCAAACGTTGTCATATGATAACCCTGGCGAGTCCCCGGTTCCCAAAATGGCTCCTCAGCCGCCAGCGCTTCGACCATATACTGCCAGTCCAAATAGGCGCCCGGCTTTAATGATGTTCGCAGTGCCGGCAATCCTGCCGTGTGATTCAACAACATGGCAATGGTGATTTTATCTTTACCGTTCTGCGCAAATTCCGGCCAATAACTTGCGACCGGCTCGTGAAGCAAAATATCACCTTGATCAAGTAACCGATGCGCGCACAAAGCCGTCGCTGCTTTAGTACAGGAATGAACAACACACACCGTATCCTGGCTCCAGGAACGGGCTTCACGCTGAGAATGGTAACCTCCCCGCAAATTCACCACGGCATGGTCGCCACGCATAATACAAAGATCTGCGCCGATTTCGCCCTTCGATTTAAAGTTTTCTACGAAGGCATCCAGCACAGCTTCAAATTCCTGGTCACAGGAACCCTGGATCAAACCATTTCCCGTCCAGATTTCTCTATTCACCGTGATTCACCATGAATCTCCAACTTTATTATTAAGCAAGCATACACTGACAACACAAAAACGGTAGAATCGGTGCTCCAATCCACAGGCGATCTACTTGATTCCAGTTCAAAAAGAAACCATCCAATCATTTTCAGGTTGGCGCATGGTCGGTGTCGCCTTCCTGGTTGATTTCATGGCAGTGGGGTTTTTCTTCTATTCCTACGGCGTATTCTTTAAAGCCATCGCGACTGAATTCGGCGATTCTAGATTTGGGGTGGCCATCGGCATCACCTTGACTCAAGCGGTAGGCGCAGTGCTGGCTCCATTTATCGGCAGGGCACTGGATCGGTTTCCACTCAAGCGAATCATGGCAGCGGGTGCAATCTCAATGGGAATGGGGTTTTGTCTGGTTAGCCTGGCCGAAACCGCATTGCATTTTTATCTGATCCTGGCTTGTTTTATTGGCTTTGGCGCAGGTGCTATGGGACAGCTCGCCACCTCAAAGCTGGTAAGCAACTGGTTTGTGCTAAAACGGGGTATGGCTTTAGGAATCGCCGCAACAGGCATATCCGTTTCCGGCGTGATGATGCCTGCCGTGAGTGCTTACCTCGTGGCCGGCATTGGATGGCGGCAAGGGTTTTTTGTCTATGGCCTGATTACCTTAATTTTAGTGGTACCACTGGTACTTAGATTTGTTATCTCCCGGCCAGAAGAAATAGGCCAGCTTCCAGATGGAGAAACCGAAATCACCCGACTTCCCCGCACCAAAGCGCCACTGAAGACGGCAGAATTTCTGAGCAACCGCAATTTCTGGTATCTAGTGGTCATCATCGGTCTGCTGTTTTGCATTCAAGGTGGTACGCTCATCCATATGGTTCCACAACTGACCGATCGGGGTTATTCCCTACTTTCAGCTTCCCTGGTCGCCTCCTGTACAGCCGCATTCGGTATTCTCGGCAAACTCATCTATGGTGTCCTGATCGACCGCTGGGACGTAAGACATGCCATTTGGCTGGCCATTGCATTCCAACTTGCAGGTCAGGTTATGATGCTGTTGTCTACGGCGTATACACCGTTCCTCATCGGTGCCTGCCTGTTCGGTTTTGGCATGGGAGGAATCGTGCCCATGCAGGGTGCTGTCGTTGGCGCTGCTTTCGGAAGAGCATCCTTCGGCAGAGTTATGGGAGCGATGAGACCGCCTATGGCTATTTTACACCTGACCGGTACGCCCTTTGCCGGCTGGATATACGACAAAACAGGAAGCTATCAAATCGCATTCTTAACCTTTATCTTGCTTTATCTCATCGCCGCCATCTTTGTATCCGGCCTTAAAGTCAATACGCGATCGAATCGCTAGTTTATACGCCAGCCACCTGACCCGCTCGAATAGTCTGCCGCAACCAGATAAAGCAGATGCTCGCCGACACTAGAACCGCAACCACTCCACCCATAAAAATGCCCTTGTAACCAAACAGGTAGTCGGCCAGCAATTACCCCTCAGTTCACAATACCAGCGAATGCCACTCTCAGTTTTGTAGAAGCTCCTCACCTTGCCGATTGAATCCAGACGCACGTCTTAGTTTGCCGAAGTTTCCTTGAATTGAGTCGCAATGCCATAGAATAAGCGCCAATTGCTGCGTATGAGTGTTATTTAACACTGCTATTCTTAAATGCTTCTGATGAAATGCAGTAATCGCAACCGTTGGTAACTCATTCAAATCCAAAGCCATTAACGTTTAGAGGTGGATGCGATCAAAAGTCAGCGCATCAACCGGAAAATGCGTCTGCCATTAACTGCTTGGGCGCACTATTGCAATACTTTCTTGAGTAACTGTGCAGATACGTTAGACCCCGATAGGACAATACCCACCGAATCCCACTGGCCACCCTTTTGTAAGTCTTGTATTAATGCTGCCAGAGGGGCGGCGCCAGCACCCTCAGCCAGATTATGGGTACACTGGAAATAATCCCTCATGGCGTTTTCGACTTCCTCATCAGTAACAGCAACAATGCCGGACAATCCTTCCTGGAGAAAACTCAACGCGACAGGATCAGCCTTTCTTACCGCCAGTCCATCTGCAAGGGTGTCAGCACTATCGGTTTCCACAACGGTCCCCGCTGCTAAAGAGCGAACATAAGTATCAGCATGACGGGACACCACGCCGATTACCTCTACATCATGATCGAGGGCCTGCTTGGCTGCCAGGACACCACAGGCCCCCGACCCCATTCCAATCGGCACGTAGATTCGCTGCAGGGACTTTAATTCACTTAGCATTTCAAAAGCAAAGGTGGCAACACCTGCGACCAGATGTCGATGATAAGAGGGTATCATGTGATAACCCTCTTTATGCGCCAGTGTTTTGCAGTAGGCTGCCGCCTGATCAAAATCCGAGCCGTGCACGATTAGCTCAGCACCGAGTGCACGCATTGCCGCATTTTTATCACGACTATTACCTTCGGGAACAACGATGATTGACCTGATTCCTCGCCTGCTGGCAGCAAAGGCGATACTTTGGCCATGATTTCCTCGAGTTGCAGCGCAGACTCCCCTAACCGCTGATCCTTGTTCTTGTTCGAGCCGGGAAAAATAATAAAGACCGCCCCTGACCTTAAAAGCACCGGTCGGATTATGATTTTCGTGTTTAACCCAAGCCTGGGTATTTAACCGCTCATTCAACAGTGGCCAGGTGATTTGCGCCGATGGCTGCATGAATCGATAAATCTCCTCAGCCGCACTTGTTATTTCCGTTATGTCAGGTAATTTCACTTCCATAGACCTTTATTAATGCATGTACCATGACCATTTTACCTCTTTGCCGACCCGGGAGTCCGCCATGCCATCTTTGAGAGTTTTATGCTGTCTTATTATCTTTAACATGCCAGGGTCTGCGATAGCAAATAACCAAGACGTCATTCCCGATCAGGATTTTTTAATACTTAAAACCCAATTAAAACAGCAGGCTCTTTCCAGCCCGTTAAATATCCAACAGCAGTACCAACTGGCAGTCAGCTACTGGCGACTAGGCGCATTTAACGATGCCCGTTCCATCCTGAAGAAACTGCTCAAGCGAGAACCTGACCATATAGAAGCCCATTACCTCAGTGGCCTTGTATTCCTTTCACTGGTGGGCGAAGTCAATATATTCAGAAAACTAGGGATGGCAAAAAAGTCCCTGGAATCCTGGAATAGGGTGCTTACCCTGAATGAACAGCATGTTAACGCTCGATTTGCCGTGTTCAGTTTTTATCTTAACGCGCCCGGAATTGCCGGAGGAGATCTCGAACTCGCTGAACAATCCTTATCCGAACTAAAGACTATTAACTATCCCTACCATCAGATGGCCTCCGGCCTGCTACTGGCGAAACAAGGAGACAAAGAGGCTGCGGAAAAACGATTAGTAGAGGCATCAATCACCATTGAACATCAAGCCACGCCCTTATTCCAGTTAGCCCAATTTTACCTACAGCAAGAACAATTTATTAAGGCCTCAGCAACCCTGGAAGCATACCTAGATCAACCCAGAGTCTGGTCTGACCCAAGCAAAAACCTTATTTTTTTCCTGATGCACTTAGCTGAATTAGGCCAGGGAAACAATGAGGCTGCAAAAAAGTTACTTGAACACGCTATTGAACTGACGGTACGCCCCGCTGCAAAGAAGCGAATGACAAAGGCTTTAGATGAATTCTAAAACCAGGTCACTCACAAACAAGACCCGCTTGAATTTCCGCTATGCGACGTCCAATCCTCAAGCCGCGGTCGTCACATGAGCATGAGGTGGATTGATTACACACTCCCAGCCACGGGTTCACGGGTTTCAGCGATGCCGCACGAGTCGTTACAGACGGTCTCTATATTCCTGTATTTTTGCTTCTGCCTGATTGCCAAAAAGAAGCTGACTCGCATCCCGCAGACCTGGTGCCTTAACAATATCGGCTTTGCTGACTACCTGCGCTATTTTAGATCGTCGACGCAGAAAATCCTCTAGCTTGACAACCATCTCTCGCTCGGCGGCATGTTTTATTTCACAGCGCAGATACTCTGCGTTTTCGATGAGTAACTCCGCCTCCCTGGGGTCCTGTCTGATACTTTCCAGCATAGGAATGGCATTGCGACCATAGCGCCGCCAGAGTCTTTGGCTAAGCTGCTCTGAAGATGACAATGGCGTCATCTCATCCAGGCCGAGCAAGTGAGCACGATGCATGAATTCCTCACGGATCGAGATATCGGGTTCACCATACCAGCGTTTTTCCGGATACGGCACTGCAACATTTAACTGCCTGACCAGGTCAACTACCTCATCACCCACATTCAGACAGTCCGTCAGCTTTCCACCAAAAATGCTCAAGTGGCCTCGCTCATGATCCGTTTCTATTACGTGCTTACGAGACAATTTAAACAAATCATCACTATCCGCCGGACCCTGGATAGCCAAAGGACGAACACCACAACGTTCTGCAATAATATCGGTGGAGGTTAACGCCTCGGGTAAATCCAAACTAGCGTTTACATTATCCAGTACGAACTGCCGATCCTCTTCCGTGACAACTTCTTCAGGCTCGGCCACCACCGTATCCGTCGTCCCAATACAACTTCGAGGACCCATTGGAATCACAAAGAACATCCGACCGTCACTGGCAAAGAAGGTAAGTACACGATCACTGTCTGTGATGCGCTTGACGAGCAGATGAATACCCTTGGAAAACTGATGCCGATGCTCAGTGACCTGACCAGTTATTTGATTGTGTTCATCCACCCAGGGACCACAAGCATTGATCAGCACCTTACTATTGATCTCAAATCGCTCGCCAGACAGCTGATCTTCAACCACGGTCCGCCACTGGCCATACTGATAACTGGAATCAACGGACTCGACGTAATTGACCGCAATACAGCCATAATTAAGGGCATCACGGACAAAATTAAAGACAAACCGAGCATCATTGTCATGCAGATAACAATCTGAGTATTCGACTCCACCGACGCTCTCAGTGGTATTTATCACTCTTTCGCATTGCTTCATTTCATCGCGACTTAGCCACTTGGGTGGCTTAGTACGAAACCGACCCATCAACCAGTAAAGCAGTGACCCCAGATAAACAAACCATGCCGGATAACGAAAGCCACGCTGAAGTGTTGCCAAAAACCTGATCTCATGAACCGTAGATGGAAATGCTTTCATTAACCGGTTGCGACTTTGACACAACTGATTGACCAATAGATAATCGTGACTTTCCAGATATTTAATGCCACCCCATGCCAGATTTGATGAGTTTGAACTGGTGGCCGCAGCAAAATCTCCGCGATCAACCAACGCAACCTTGACGCCACGCGCACTCAGTGCGGCTGCCGCGACGGCGCCATTAATACCACCTCCGAGGATCAACACATCATGAGGACTCGACCGCAGCTTTTTGAGATTATTGGCTCTTAATTCCACGCGGACGAGCATAACCCAGGATCGAAGCGGCAGGTAGTAAAGTGTATTAAATCGTGACTTTAATATGCTTTATACTATGAAAATAAAACACCTTTTCAGGGAGCGATCACCGTGATCGACAGTTGGCAACAAAGTATCAAAATGTACGCGAACTTCCTCAGTGATAATCTGGTGATTCAGGCCGGTGTCGTCATTTTCGGCTTCTGGGTATCGGCCGTGCTGATCGACCGCATTATTGCCACCAGCATCAAGCGCCTGGTAAAAAAAACAAGGTCGAAATTCGATGATGAAGTCATTGAGTACATTCATCGGCCTCTGGTGTTTTCTCTCGTCCTCCTGGGCCTGGCCAGCGCCACATTATTGTTAGAACCCCAACAACAAATCCAAACTCTGATATTTTCGATTTTTTATACCCTTTCGATGCTGGTGTGGACCCAGTTTGTATTAAGGCTAACACTGGCAATCCTGCGCAACTATGCGCAGGACCCCAACCGAGTCCCGGTCCTCCACGCTAAAACACTACCCTTGTTTGAAAACATCGCTTTTATCCTGATTATCAGTCTCGCAATCTATTTTATTTTTGTCAGCTGGAATGTGGACATGACTGCCTGGCTTGCTTCAGCAGGCATCATTGGTATTGCCGTTGGTTTCGCTGCAAAAGACACCCTGGCGAACTTGTTTTCCGGTGTCTTCATTATGGCCGATGCGCCCTACAAAATCGGTGATTTTGTCGTATTGGACAGTGGCGAGCGCGGTGAGATCACCCGCATTGGTATTCGTAGCACAAGAATGCTAACCCGTGATGATGTTGAAGTTACCGTACCAAATGCGGTCATGGGTAATACCAAAATTATTAACGAATCCGGCGGTCGGCACGAAAAATACCGAATCAGAGTACAGATAGGCGTCGCTTATGGCTCTGATATTGACCAGGTAAAAGAACTGCTGACACAAATAGGCGCGCAGGAACCAGGCACCTGTGATGAACCAGAACCCAGAGTCAGATTCCGTCGTTTTGGTCCTTCGGCACTTGAGCTCGAGTTACTGTGCTGGATCGACCAACCCGTACTTAGGGGGCGTATTCTGGACCGTCTAAACAGCACTGTCTATAAAACGTTCAAGAACGAAAACATTGAAATCCCCTATGCCAAACACGATGTTTTCATCAAGGCCATGCCACCTAAACCAGAGTAACCAGAGGCCATCAGGACTTGACCCGGCACTGGCCTTGACACCGCCTTGAGGCAACTCAAGCGGTAACAACCTCTCTGCTAACCCCGTTTAAACCATAGCCTCTGTATTGATTGAGGTAGCGATGATGACCTTTCAATCAGACATCGTCGAGTGCAGTGATACTACTTAATGCAGTAAAGTCCAGGTCATAAACATCTTCAGGATTTGCACGCACTCGGGCATCCAGGCGATGCGCATCATCTCCCACCAGTATACGCCACCGTTTCTCCCGGACACCATCGAGTATCACCGTC
>CAZGCW010000015.1:0-32364 GCA_964524295.1 uncultured Pseudomonadales bacterium | reverse complement strand
CAGGGTCCGGATGACGCAAGGATCAAAGTATGGGTGGCCTGTATCGAGACAAGGGTATAAATGAGTAGGGAGTTTGGAATGAATACAAATGAGAAGTATGAAATCAGGGGGATTAACCATCTTGCACTGGTCTGCAGGGATATGAAGAAGACCGTTGATTTCTACTCTGGCATTCTCGGTATGAAACTTACCAAAACCATTGCCTTACCAGAAGGTATGGGGCAGCACTTTTTCTTTGATATTGGCAAAGGGGACATGCTGGCCTTTTTCTGGTTTCCGGATGCGCCCGAGTCACAACCCGGCATTACCCACGCTGAAAACCTGGTGGGTGGTGGTTCTATTACGTCGGCTCATGCGTCTATGAATCATGTCGCCTTCGACGTTCCGGGGGACAAGATCGATGAGTACCAGAAGAGCCTGGTTGAGGCGGGTGTAGAAGTGACTGCGGTGGTTAACCATGATGATTCTAAATATGGGGCCAGCGCGACTATTACCGATTCTACCTTTGTAAGGTCGCTTTACTTTAAGGACCCGGATGGCGTTCTCTTGGAATTTGCATCATGGACACGTGAACTGGATGAGCGTGATGTTAATTTAGAGGCTCAAAGTGCACTTTGAAGATATTGTCTTGCTGAAGTCCTGGACCTGATTTGCCTGCGATGTCATCACACCATGAATCTGAATCGTCAACCTCGCTGGTCTATGCCTGGTATGTAGTCGCGGTATTGCTGGTTGCCCAGGCCTTTTCGTTTCTCGATCGGATGATTATGGGATTGCTGGTCGGGCCGATTCGGGCTAGTTTCCAGATAACGGATACGCAATTCAGCTTACTTGCGGGTCTGGCATTTTCACTTTTCTACGCCATTATGGGCCTGCCGTTGGCGAGAATTGCTGACAGAGGTAGCCGCAGAAATCTGATTGCAGCCGGGATTGCTGTCTGGAGTATTATGACGGCACTTTGCGGATTGGCACGCAGCTATTGGATGCTGTTTTTTGCCAGAATGGGCGTGGGTGTAGGCGAGGCGACCCTGGGTCCGGCAGCTTATTCAATGATTGCCGATTATTTTCCAAAGAGCCTGCTAGCTAGAGCTTTCTCGATCTATATGATTGGTGTGACCCTGGGCTCGGGATTTGCGTATATGCTTGGCGGCGCGGTCGTCGGTTATGTTGAAAACATGAGTACCATTCAAGTGCCCGTCATTGGTGATATGGAGGGTTGGCAACTCACATTTTTTATAGTTGGGGTGCCCGGATTATTGGTTTCCCTGTTGATGATGACCACCGTGCGTGAACCGGTCCGCAAGGGATTGGTCGCAAGTACTGAAATTCCTTTGCGAGAAGTCGTTGACTATATTTGGGCCCGTCGCCGGGCCTATCTAGGACATATCCTGGGGTTGTCTGTGTTTATCATGGTCGTTTACGCCCTGAATCTTTGGGGTCCTACCTACTTTATCAGAACCTTCGGTTATACCCGGCCTGAGGCGGGTTGGGTGTTCGGCTTGGTAATGATAGGTGCGGGTACGGCCGGTCTGCTGATTGCCGGAACCTTATCCGATAAGTTTTTGGCGGGCGGGGTTGAAGATGCCTACGTCAGAATGATTTTATTCAGTATGCTGGCGATAGTGCCCTGTGCCGGTGCGTTAGGGTTTATCTCAGATGACAGCATAGCGATTGTATTCATGTCGCTGGCAGTTTTCTTTTCTGCTTTCCAGGGAGGACTATCAGCAGGTACCTTGCAATTGATGACGCCAAATCGAATGCGAGGCCAGGTCACCGCGCTTTATATGCTGGCAACCAACCTGATCGGTTTAGGTCTTGGTCCTACTATAATAGCCCTGACAACCGACTATGTATTTGGTTACGATGCTGCCATTGGGAAATCCATAGCCCTTTGCACAATTGTAGTGTGCCCGATTGGGGCGATCATACTCTGGCGCAGCATGCCAGCGATCAGGAAGCAGTTAGCAGAACAGAAATAGGGTCTTAAAGACCGGTAGACTGCCAAGCTAGCATTACCAGTTTGGCGTTGACCAATTGCCATACACTGAGAAATTTATTACTTAATTTTTTCTCATTCCCATTTTTGACGACATCGCCACTGATGATCCCAGAATAAATAAATAGATCACCATGCTGGCTGATATCCGGCTCTCGTACTTCGAGGGAGCGGTAGATGACGGTGCCAGAGGCTATTGAATCAAGGATGGCGGCTTTACCTTCGGTTTTTCCCGAGGAGTGAGTCCAACGCAGATGATCGTGCAGGTAGGATGCCAGGTCATTTGGGTTGGCAGTGACCATCGCAGCTCGCCGGCCTGCATCCGCCACTTCAAGTAATTTGAATTTAGTCATATTAATTTCCCTGAGTTAGGGGTTGATGGTGCGTTTTTCTAGCGCCTCAACCAAAGCCGTCAGCGTTGCATTGATGGGCGCCGTCTTGCCCGCTTTCTCTGCTGCTTTGGGAATCGCGCCATTAATCATACTGATTTCGCTGAACCGACCCGCTTCAATATCAAGCAGCACAGAGGGTTTGGCGTTTGGCATACGTTGGGCAAAATCCTGGACCAGCTGCACCGGGTCGGTAACATCGATGGCAACCTGATTGGCTATCGCGGTTTGCCAGGCCTCGATCGCGGCATTGCGGCTGACCGGGCCAATCACCGGGTCGGCCATTACTTCACCAATAGTCTGGCCAGTCAGCGCACATAGAGCGCTGTAGGCGGCATTGCAGATGAGCTTTTCCCATTGCATGGCGAGGATATCGGGTGCGCTGGAAGCATCAAAACCCGCTTTCTGAAATAGCTCGATCACCGGTATAACCCATTGCTTGCCTGTGTCAGTATAGGCCCCCATTTTTATCGCCTTCATTGCATTATGGTGGGCATGGCCCGGCGCCTTCAGAGAGGCGCCGAATCCTTGGGCAACCCCGACGATTAAACGGTCCTTACCGACCAGATCGGCCACTTCATCAGAACTGCCTAAACCGTTCTGTATCGTTAGAATCAGTGTTTCCCGATCGATTAGCGGCTTTGCCAGCGTGCAGGCAGGTTCTATTTGCTTTCCTTTGACGGCAATGATGAGCAGTTCCGTAGGTTGATCAATCGGCTGCGTATAAGCGGGTATTTTAATGCAACGGTCTCCGCTGGCCCCGGTGACCCTTAAGCCGTGGGTGTTAATGGCTCGAACATGTTCATTATTGTTGTCGATGGCAATGAAATCATGGCCAGAAGAGGCTAGCAGGGCTGTATAAATGGAACCCATGGCGCCACAGCCAAGCACAGCTATGCGCATGTCAGTTGTGTCCCTGTACCAGTTTAGAGTACAGCCATGTGCTGTAGGGTTTGCTCATGTGTCTCCTTATGAATGATCAAAATGGCTGGTTTCGCAAAAACGCACCTCAGCACCAGAGTTTGTCATTGCCACTGATTGAAAAAAAACGGTTGCAGCGGTTTTGAGGTTGCGTCTATAGCGGCTCATAGGTACTTTTAGAATAACCGGTAGCTAAACTCTAATCAGTGTATCAATTTTTTGGAATTGGGTAACAGTGGTTTTTGATGGCCTTGTTGATAGCGGCCAATGTAAAGGGGGGGGGTAAAAAAGTTCCTGCCAAGGTGGCGGCATTACAAGGATAATTGACTGATGATTCGGGAATACGGGATCGATTGGGACGCAATGACGAGCGCCGAGTCAGGGTTTAAATGCTGCTTAGGCGAGAATTAAAATTGAGAGAAATTCACCTGGCGGGATTAGGTCGAAAATGGCCTTCCAATCCGTAGTTCATCTTAGGCTAGGTTCTTTGGGCTAGGCTGCAATGGTTAGCTGGCTTCAACCCGGACTTTAGCAGGCATTTTACCTAAATCAGCTGCTGGGCCATGTTACTCACCCATTCAATGATCGGCGCAGGATAGACGCCCAGAATTAGCAAGAGGAGCGTCACAGCGGCCATGGTCCAACTGCTTGCCAGCGGCGTGCTGACGCCGGCAATCGCCTGACCTTGTTTAGTCATCGTGTAGATGACCCTTAGGTAGTAGAAAAGTCCGATGCCACTGCCAATAACAACGACCGCGAGAAGATACCATAGCTGGCTTTCAACCCCTGAGGCAACAATATAGAACTTACCGATAAACCCGGCTGTGAGAGGTATGCCTGCAAGTGACAACAACATGATGCTCATAAAAGCCGCCAGTAAGGGTCGCTGCCAGAATAGTCCTTCATAGGCATCAAGGTTATCAAGGTCGTGATCTTCTGGTTTATCAGACATGATGGTGACAACGCCGAAAGCGCCGATAGTGGTGATAAAATAGGCAATTAGGAAAAATACCGCCCCTTCTATAGCAAGATGTTTACCTGCAAGTTCACTGACCGCGATGAAGGCAACCATTAGGTATCCGAATTGAGCGATGGAAGAATACGCCAGCAAGCGCTTAATGCTGGACTGGAGTAACGCCAGGATATTGCCAAGTATCATGGATAGGCCGGCAATCCAATAAAGACCGGTCATGATGGATTCGTATTGATAACCATCAGCGGAAAGGAAAAACCGCATCAAAGCAGCGAAGACAGCGCCTTTTGATATGGTTGCGAGAAAAGCGGCAACGGGTGCAGGAGCCCCTTCATAAACGTCGGGTGTCCACATGTGAAAGGGTACGAGGGACAATTTAAAACCGATTCCTGCCAGCATCATCGCACTGCCAATTAAAACGAACAGCGCACTCGAACCGGTTGAGCCAACGCCAGAAGAAGCAAAATCAGCAAACGAAAGGGTGCCGGAGACGGCATACAACAGGCCGACACCAAACAAAATAAAAGCGGATGAAACGCCAGATAAGATCAGGTATTTCAAGCCTGATTCAAGACTGAACTGGCCTTGGGTAGGGTAAGAAATTAGCGCATAGATCGAGATGCCGAGGAGTTCTAGGCCAAGAACAAACGACGCAAAGTGTACACTGATGGAGAGAATAACGGCGCCCAGGGTTGCCAGTAGCAGCAACAGGAAAAATTCATCCTGTTGTTCGCCACGCTGATGATGGTAGCTATAGGCGAGTAGGCAGATGAATAGGGCAGAGATAACCATAATTCCAGAAAACAACAGTCCAAAGTCATCTACCTTGAGTAAAGGTGTGACATAGGCAGCTTCCAGGTTAGTGCTCACCCAGACTATAGAGACTAGCGTCAAAGCGAGCCCAACGACTGATAGGCCACAGGACAATGCGAGGTTGCGCATAAAGGCAATGGCCATCATGAGCGCCAATATGACACCGGTGAGCACCATCAGCGGTAAAAGTGGCAGGAACTGTATCATGGCATGCTCCCTATAAGCTGACTGCCCGCACCAGTCAGGACCTGCTGGATGCTTCCTAAGACAGGATTGACTAGATCAAAAACGGGTTGTGGATAGACGCCTAGCCACAGAAGGCCAAGCATCAGGGGTATCAGCGCTGTAAACTCACGGCCATCTAGGTCTGTTAGATCTCGTTGATGGTCATCACTGCCCTGAAAAACGCGTTGCATTGCGATAAGTGAGTAAATGGCACCCGTGATCAGGCCCAGCGCAGCGATCGCGGTAATGGTCATGTTGACCTCGAAAGCGCCTAAAAGAACCAGAAACTCGCCGATAAAATTACCCAGCCCTGGCATGCCCAGTGAAGCGACTATGAAGTATAAGGCAACCGCGCCCATTTTTGGCATCGCCTGCCAGAGTCCACCCATTTGGCTCATATCTCGGGTGTGGATGCGATGTTGAATTGCACCCGCCATCATAAACAGGGCCGCGGTAGAAAAGCCATGGGCAACCATTTGCATCACCGCTCCCTGCATGGCGATGGTATTAAATGCGTAGACGCCTACCAGTACAAAGCCCATATGACTGACACTGCTATAGGCGACCAGCCGTTTGAAATCGGTTTGGGCAAAGGCTAATACAGCGCCGTAGATGATGCTGACAGCACCCAGCAGCATGGCTACTTCTGCTATCTCTATAGAGGCTTCCGGAAACAAAGGAACCGTGAACCGTATCAAGCCGTAAGCACCGGTTTTAAGCAGTATACCCGCCAGGAGAACACTCGCCGCTGTGGGTGCCTGAGTATGTGCATCGGGTAGCCAGGGATGGACTGGGAAGGCTGGCAGTTTGACCACGAAGGCGATAAAGAATCCCAGCATGACCATGAGGCTCAAACCTGATCCGAGACCATGTCCGGCGAGTTCAAAATAGTTGAACGTCATCTGTCCGGTTTGACTTGCATTGACCAGTACCAGCGTCAGGATGGCCACTAACATTAGTAGTCCACTGAACTGGGTGAAGATAAAAAATTTCATGGCTGCATAGGCGCGTTTTTCATGTCCCCAGATGGCAATCAGAAAATACATGGGAATGAGCATGACTTCCCAGAAAAAGAAAAACAGGAACAGGTCCAGGCTGGTGAAGACGCCAATAACGCCTGCCAGCGTCCACAGCAGGTTAAATTGGAAAAAGCCGGGCTGATCGCTGATTTCGGTCCAGGAAGAAAGGATGGCAACGAAACCTAAGAACACGGTCAGGCTGACCATCATTAGGCTCAAACCATCCAGGGCAAATATAAAACTAATGCCAAACCTGGGAATCCATGAATACTGACTATATTCGATCCAGTTTGAAGGCGCTCCTGCCAGCGACATTACGATCGATGGCTCCTGCGAATACAGAGGCAGTAGAAGAATCCCGGACAATAGGCAGGTAATGATCGCCACCCATTTTGGCCAGTGTGAGTGCCAGCGTTCAGATAGCCAGGCCAGCACACCGCCGACAAACAATAGCAGCATTACTTGAATTACAGTCATGGTATTAAAATCCCGAGGAAAACAGCGATAGTCAGCACCAGTCCTGCCGCAACGACGGCGACGTACGTTCTGAGTTGCCCGGACTGGCTAATAATCGAAACCTGGTGAGCCTGTCTAAGGGCGCTGGCAATGCCATTATAAAACCAATCGATTATGTCTTTTTGGTTTAAATCAGCAATGGCGCAGTAGGGCTTAACCAGCAACTGGTCATAAATCCAATCCATTGCCCAGTGGCTGTACCAGAAGGCAATAAGTTGCTTGCCCTGGGCAGATTCGGTAAACAGTGTGATTGGAATGACCGGTTTCATATACATCAAGTAGGCCAGCAGAACGCCCAAAATTGGGACACCGGCAATGATAATCGGCATCCAGCCGCTATGATCGGCTTCCACAGCGCCAGGGAAAACGGCGTCGACGGGTACAGCAATGGTGCCGCCCACCAACGCAAGGATGCTTAAAATGATTAATGGTAGCGACATCAGCCTTCCAGCGGGCGCTTCTGGTTCAGTCTTCGTTTCACCAAAGAAAACAATAAATACCAGGCGGAAGCTATAGATAGCGGTCAGCAGGGCGCCGAGCATTCCGGCTGCGAGAAGCCAGCCTCCGAAAGGTGCCTGATCATAGGTGGCCAGCAGGATTAAATCCTTGGAATAAAAACCTGATGTCAGGGGCAGGGCTGCCAGGGCGGCACTGCCGATCATAAAGCTCCAGAAGGCCACCGGCAGTTTGCTGCGCAGCCCACCCATACGGAATATGTTGTGTTCATGATGGAGGCTATAGATGACAGCGCCGGCACCGAGGAACAGCAGGGCCTTGAAAAAAGCATGGGTCATCAGATGGAAGATCGCCGCGGACCAGGCACCGACACCGAGAGAAAGGAACATATAGCCGATTTGACTGATGGTTGAATACGCCAGGATTCGTTTGATGTCAGTTTGCGTCATGGCAGCGAAGGCAGCCATGAGCAGGGTAGCAGCACCGATCACAGCAACCGTCAGTAGGGCTGCGGGCGCCAGTAAAAATAATTCGTGGTTACGGGCGATGAGGTAAACCCCGGCGGTT
The DNA here is from genome assembly GCA_964524295.1 of uncultured Pseudomonadales bacterium. Taxonomy (GTDB): domain Bacteria; phylum Pseudomonadota; class Gammaproteobacteria; order Pseudomonadales; family Azotimanducaceae; genus UBA9926. The sequence continues at coordinate 24,489 of CAZGCW010000015.1, read as the reverse complement.
ACCATGGTCGCCGCGTGGATCAAAGCACTGACTGGGGTGGGTCCTGCCATGGCGTCCGGAAGCCAGGTTTGGAGTGGTAACTGGGCGGATTTACCGACGGCGCCCCCGACTAGAAGCAAGCAGGCGATGGTGATTACCAGATCACCGGGTAGCCAGAGCTCTGTTGCCTGTCTTGCCATGGCTTGCATATCCAGGGTGCCCAGGTGGATGAACAACAAAAACATCCCCAGCGCCATGGCGGTATCACCGATGCGGGTAACGACAAAAGCCTTCCTGGCAGCTGCGCCATTAGCACGTTCTTCGTGCCAGAAGCCGACCAGTAGATAGCTGCATAATCCGACCCCTTCCCAGCCGACGAACAAGACCAGTAAATTATCTGCCAGAACCAGCAACAGCATGGCTGCAACAAATAGGTTCATATAACTAAAGAAACGGCTGTAGTCCTTGTCTTCCCACATGAATAAGGCGGAATAGACATGAATGAGGAAACCCACGCCGGTAATGACGGAGAGCATGGTGAGCGATAGACCATCTATCAGAAAACTGATGTTCGTGGTGAATCCTTCCAGTTGCATCCAGGTATAGACACTAACCGTATAGGGTATTGGTTCTGCCTGGCCAAGATATTCCAGGCCGGTTAATACCACCAGTATAAAAGCAATCGCGATTGAACCCGCTCCAATCAGCCCAACCCATAATCTGGGCAATTTACCTAGTGTGCAGACCAGCAGCAGGAAACCGATCAGTGGCATCAAGGGTATAAGGGAGACATATTCAGCCATGATTAGCCCCTCATCCTGTTTGCTTTGTCTATATCCAGCGAATCGAATCGACGATATACCTGCAGTAATAAGCCGAGTCCCACAGCAACTTCAGCGGCGGCAACACTTAGGATTAGCATGAACATAATCTGGCCATCTGGCTGTCCCCAGTGGGCGCCGGCAATGATAAATACCATGGCACAGGCGTTTAACATGATCTCAAGGGACATGAGAATGAAGATGATGTTTCTTCGAACCATCACGCCCAGCAACCCGATAGAAAACAGGATGGCTGCGAGTAGCAGGCCGTGTTCCATAGGAATGGTGAGTGCAGCACTCATAATGACTCTCCTCTCATGTCGAGCAAGTACCTGCGACCAAGGTGGTAGGCGCCGACGAGACCGGCTAGTAGTAGCATTGAGGCGATTTCCACAGCGAGCACATAAGGCCCGAACAGTTCGATACCGACAGCTTTAGGACCGATAACAGTGCCGGAGAGCGGCTGACTCGAGCTATTCAGGAGGTAGAGTATTTCTGCTAGCAGAGCCAGGCATAAGAGCGATGGGACAACCCACATCCCAGGCTTTAGCCACTGCTGTTCGGTTTCAACACCGGCTGCGCCCAGATTGAGCATCATAATGACGAATACAAACAGGACCATGATAGCGCCAGCATAAATAAGCACTTCAAGAACCGCTGCAAAAGGTGCGCCCAAGACGTAGAACACAATCGCCGACCCAAGCAGAGATACGATAAGGTAAATCAAGGCATGGCTGGCATTGTGTCGCGTTATCGCAAGCAGTGACGCGGCGATAGTGATTGCCGCTGCTATATAAAATAGTCCTAACTGGATCATAATATCTCCTAAGGTAGCAGGCTCTTCATATCGATAGGCTGTGCTTCATTGAGTCCTTCACCCTTATCCTTATCCTTGATGGCTTTTCCAGCCACATTGTAAAAACTGTAACCCGGATATTTGCCCTGTCCACTGATCAACAGATGTTCTTTTTCATAGACCATGTTCTGTCGGTCGTATTCGCACATCTCAAAGTCCGGGGTCAGTTGGATCGAGTAAGTAGGGCAGGCTTCCTCGCACATGCCACACATAATGCAGCGAGAAAAGTTAATACGAAAGAATTCCGGGTACCAGCGACCATGTTCATCTTCTGTTTTTTGAAGCGCGATACAGTCAACAGGACAGGCAACGGCACACAGATTACAGGCAACACAACGCTCGTTTCCGTCAGGGTCCCGTGTTAGCACAATTCGGCCACGGTAACGTGGGGCAAGATAGGGCATCTCCTCGGGATACTGGACTGTATCGGATTTGGCAAACAGGTGCAGGAAGATTCGATACAGGGATATGATCTGGCTCAAGATCGCTTTTAGCATATCAGCCTCTTTGGTAACGGCGGGGTGAAAAGGGCGGGGCTCACACTAGCCATAAGAGTACCGCTCCCGTAATGAGAAGGTTAACTAAGGTCAGAGGCAGCAAAATTTTCCAGCCAAAGGACATTAATTGGTCGTAGCGGGGTCTCGGTATGGCTGCCCGTAATAAAATGAAGAAGCAGATACAGGTCCCTGTTTTAGCAAAGAACCAGAAAATGGGCGGTACGAAGTCGAGTACCGCATCAGGCAGGAAGCTAGGACCAAGCCAGCCGCCGAAAAAGATGGTGGTGATCATCGAAGAGATGAGGATCAGGCTGAGGTATTCTCCTAACATGAACAGGCCGAACTTCATGCCTGAATACTCAGTATGAAAGCCCGCTATCAACTCATGTTCCGCTTCGGGTAGGTCAAAGGGTAAGCGATGACTTTCGGCGATGCCCGCCACTAGAAAGACGATAAACCCAAAAAACTGGGAAATGACGAACCAGCCGTTTTCTGCTTGGGTATTGACGATATCAACCAGGCTGAATGACCCGCTGATCATCACCACCCCCATCAGCGATAGGCCCATGAATACTTCGTAGCTGACCATTTGCGCTGCTGCTCGCAAACCACCCAGCAAGGCATATTTGTTATGAGATCCCAGACCACCCAGCAGGACGCTGTAGACAGCAAGCGACGTCATCCCGAGGAAAAACAGCAGGCCAATATTGAGGTCTGCGATAAACAGGTGCTCTGTATAGGGAACCACGGCGAAACCCAGCAGCATCGTGATGACCACGGCAGTGGGCGCAAATATAAACACCAGTCGATCGGCGAATGGTGGGACCCAGTCCTCTTTGGCTAGCAGTTTAATTACATCTGCCAGAGCCAGACCAATACCAAATGGGCCAACTCTGTTGGGTCCCAAACGGTCTTGCCAGAAACCCAGCAAACGTCGCTCGAACCAGACCAGAACGGCCGCGACACCGAATGTTCCTAGCAAGGTGCCATAAATAACCAGGAAAATAGTAAGCTCTTGCATTAGTTCGCTCTGTCTGTAGTGATCAGTTGTGCCTTCCCTGCTGGCGTGGGCGGGGTCCAGTCATCGATACGGGTCAGAGATGCATGATTCAATCCGACCAGGCAGTGAGTCTCTGGGATCAGCGGATACACCAGGCAGCTGTCTGGAATAGCATGATCGATGATCACTCGAAATTCTAGGTTTTGGCCGTCAGCCTGATAGCTGAGGCCATCATCGCCAGTAACGCCGAGTTGGTCGGCAGCTTGCTCGTTCATCTTGATATAAAGTTGAGGGGCCAGGCTGGCGAGTTCTTGTGCATGAACACTCAGAGGATCACTACCAAAAATGTGGTGTTGGGCAAGGAGTTCACCGCTTTCTTGTACGGCCGTATCATAAACTGTCGGCGAATGCGTCTTTTCTATTAATAGCGCGCCGGACTCACCGAATCGGTCCTTACCAGCAACCGCTTCCTGAAATTTTACAATCGATTGATTGGAGTTCCACTCCGGTGACCAGGTGAAGGCCCTTAGACTGGCCGGTGCCTGTTGTTGAACGCCTTCCATGCTAAACGTCATGGCAGAATCTGCATCTGCAGGTTGTTGTGGTTCATGTACGGAGACATCTGCCAGCATCGCAGTACGGCCGCTGGCTCGATGCGACATTCGCGCTATCTTACTACCGCGCACAGTAAATTCTTCGCTGGGTGCGGCATCAATGACTTTCTGCAGTTGTGGAATCTGGGCAACCATTTCAGCCCTGACCTCAGATGAAGTACGCGTTTGACCTGCAAGCGAATCGAGCAGGTGATAGCTCGCTTGACTATCGTTGGCTGCACCGAGATGTCCCGGTACGTAAACGGCCATCGACCGCTGCGCTCTGCCTTCACTATTGACATAAGTTCCTTCTGCCTCTGCAAAAGTGGCTGCCGGTAGAACCAGGTCTGATATTGATGCGGTGGCATTATCGAGGTGATCGATGACAACCAGGTTTTTAAGGTCAGTAGTCAATTGCTTGAATTGCGCACCAAGCGTCGTAGCAAGGTCATTTTCAAGAACCACCACCGTATCGGGCGATGAGCCAAGCAAGGCTGGAAGCGAATTCTCGTTATCCATTAAGGCGACCCCAACACTGTTACACTCACTGGCACACAAACATAATCCAGTTGCCGGGTTGGTTGCTTTCAATGCGGCAGCGACATTGGCTGCGGCTCGCAGTACGTCGGCATTTCGAACGCTGGTGCCGCTGATAATCAGGGGTTTCTTGGCTGCTGACAAGGCTTCAATGATAGCGGACACAGTGGTTGTGAGTGGGTCACTACCCACAGCCTGATCATCGCGTAGCTGGTCGGCAATCTCGAAACCCAGTCGGGCTATGTCAGCCGGCACAAGTCGCGTAGTTAAAGCTGCCACATCGTCAAGTCTATCCTGGGTCGGCGTCGCTATCATTAGCGGACTAAGATTGTTTTGGGCCAGTTCTCGAACGGCGGCATCCTGCCACGAGGCCAGTTTTGTTTCTACTGCCATTTCGCTGGCTTTGTTGCGGGTTGCCTGGCGTACAGATAAAGCCAGTCGAGGTGCATGATTGGTAATATCTTCACCCAGTACCAGGATGGCATCGTATTGCTCTACTTCCTGCATGCTGGGAGTGGCAAGGTCACTTTTCAGGGCATCCAAGATAATCTCGTGCATTTCCCGCTCGATATCAGACATACCATTACAGTAGTTTTCTGCGCCAACCAGGGTCCGTAGTGCCTGGTTGGATTCCAGGCTGGCCCTGGCTGAACCTATTCCTACCACGCGTTGGCTATTGTTGATCATATCGCCTATCTGGGATATTGCTGCGTCTAGACTGACCGCTTGATACAAACCATCCTCTCTACGGATTCCTGCCTGTTTGATCCGCTGGCTGGAATTAACGAAACCCGCGCCGAATCGACCACGATCACACAGGAAATAGCCATTGACATCCTGGTGGAAGCGGTTGTGTACCCGACGAACCTCTCCATAACGCTCTGATGTATAGGTGTTGCAGCCTTGTGCACAACCGAGACATATGGTCGCAGCCGATTGTAAATCCCATTTTCGGGTGTAGTGTTTTGATAAGGTTTTGTCAGTAAATACGCCGGTTGGACAGACGTCGACCAGATTGCCAGCAAATTCATTTTCCAAGATGCCTTCTTCTGCCCTGCCAAAATAGACCTTGTCCCGAGAAGAGAAGGCCGCCAGATCAGAACCACCGGCATAGTCTTGATAAAAACGTACGCATCGATAACAAGTGATGCAGCGATTCATTTCATGGCCGATCAGCGGCCCCAGATATTGATTCTTGTGGGTTCTCTTTTTACCCGTGTATTGTCGATCGCGGTGCCCGACCATGACGGTCATATCCTGGAGGTGGCATTCTCCTCCTTCTTCGCAGACGGGGCAGTCATGGGGATGATTTAGCATCAGGTTTTCTATAACCGATTCGCGAAAGCTCGTCGCACTCTCGGTCGCTACCGAAAAGCGTGCGTTATCAGTTACGGGCGTCATACAACTCATAATGATTCGACCGCGAGTGTCTTCCTCATTGGCGTATTGCACAACCGCGCATTGTCGGCAGGCACCAACACTCCCCATTGCCGGGTGCCAGCAGAAGTAAGGGACATCAAGGCCCGCCGATAACAGGGCTTCCAGAAGGTTGGCACCGGGTTCTACTTCGTATTCTTTTCCGTCGACGTATATTACTGTCATCGAACCGCCTCCTGGCTGTAACGGCATTTCTGGTCATTTATGTGGGCTTCAAAATCCTCTCTGAAATACTTGAGGCCACTGGTAAGGGGCTCAATGGCTCCGGGAGCATGGGCGCAGTGCGTATTACCGAGGCCACCAATAAAATGTGCCTGTTTTTCCAGGGTCTCGATATCGCCTGACTGGCCATTACCCGCCTCTATTGCATCTAGGAGTTCCTTGACCCAGGGCAGGCCCTCTCGGCAGGGGGTACAGAATCCACAGGATTCCCGGGCAAAGAATTTTTCAAGGTTTGCAACCATGCCAACAGGACAAGTTTTGTCGTCCAGGATAATCATGGTGCCCGTTCCCATTCGGCTTCCTGCCTGCTGAATCGATTCATAATCCATTGGTAGGTCAAGATGTTCATCAATCAGAAAATCTGTGGATGCACCCCCGGGCAGGAAGCCTCTCAGGCTATAGCCTTTAATCATTCCGCCCGCATGTTGTTCGACGATTTCTCTACCCGTTGTGCCAATGGGGAGTTCCCAGCAGCCCGGGTTGTTGACCCTTCCGGATACGCCATAGAGTTTTGTGCCGGCGTCCTTACCCAGACCCAGTGATTTGAACCAGTCCGCGCCATTGGCAATGATGTGAGGAATATTACCCAGCGTTTCAACGTTGTTGACGATCGTTGTAAGTCCCCATAAGCCGCTGACCTGAGGAAACGGGGGTTTTGCTCTGGGAATGGCGCGTTTACCTTCTAGCGAGTTGAGTAGTGCCGTTTCTTCACCGCAGATATAGCGGCCAGCGCTGACGTGAACATGCAGTTTGAAGCTGAACTTGCTGCCTTGGATGTGCCTGCCGAGGTAGTTGCGGTCTTCAGCATGCTGGATAGCCTCTCGCAGTCGTTGGATCGCAGTATGATACTCGTGACGAATGAAGATATATCCGACATCGGCTGAAATCGTGTATGCAGACAGGATCATACCCTCAACCAACTGGTGAGGATCAAATTCCATTAGGAGCCGGTCCTTGAAGGTTCCCGGTTCCATCTCATCGGCATTGGCAACCAGATAGCGGTGACCTGAGTCATTCGGTTCCGGTACGAAACTCCATTTCATCCCAGTGGGGAAACCAGCCCCGCCCCGGCCGCGCAGATTGGCATCGCTTATGGTTTCCAGAACAGTCTTAGGATCGGCTTGACCAATGGTCTCGCGAACAGCTTGGTAGCCGCCATTGGCTTCATAAGCTGCCAGGTCAGTAGGCCCCTTGTCAGGGTTGATATTGCGTGTCAACGGTGTTTCGGTCATTTGAAAATCTCGTCGACTTTGTCAGTAGTCAGGTCGGAATGCAGGGTGTCACCCACCATTAAAACAGGCGCATGATCACAAGCGCCCAAACAGGTCACTGGCAGCAGGGTATATTTGTTATCCGGGGTCGTTTCCCCATAGTCAATATTGAGGCGCGATTTAACTGCGTTGCAGATGTTGTCGCCATCCATAATCCAGCAGGAGACGCTGTCACAGCACAATATCACTTCCTCTCCAACGGGCTGGCGGTAAATCAGGTTGTAAAAGGTGGCAATGGCATCGAGTTCAGCATTGGATACACCTAATAGCCTGGCGATAGCAGAGAGACTTTCATCTGAAATCCAGCCGCGATGGCGCTGCACAATTTTTAAGGCATCAATGGCAGCCGATTTTCTATCTGGCAGATGGGTGATCTCCGCCTCAATCTCTGCAATCTCACCTTCAGATAATGCACTGATCAAATTATTATTGGCGACATTCATGTCAGTCCCTTTAAATAGTGTTTACCTCTTAATTCAGTTTTATCCATTAGAGCCCTTAGCGATCCACATCAGCCATGACAAAATCGATACTGGCAATGATGGCGATCAGGTCAGCAACCATCAGTCCGCTGCTGATCAAGGGTATCTGTTGAAGATGCGGGAAAGATGGGGTTCGAATTCGAGTTCGGTATGAATTGGTACCACCATCACTCGTCAGCGAATAAGCATTTAAGCCCTTGGTAGCCTCTATGGTCATGGTGCACTCCCCGGCCGGAATAACAGGACCCCAGCTGACATTAAGGAAGTGGTGAATCATCGTTTCGATATCGTACATGGTACGTTCTTTGGGTGGAGGTGTCGTCAGCGGATGGTCCGCTTTATAGGGTCCAGCCGGCATGTTATGCAGGCATTGTTCGATGATCTTTAGACTCTCTCTGATTTCAGCCACACGGACATGCGCGCGATCATAGCAGTCTCCGTTCTGGAATACCGGGACTTCAAAATCAAACTGGTCGTAACCACCGTATGGGCGATCACGTCGCATATCATAGTCGAAACCGGTTGCTCTCAGATTAGGGCCAGTGACGCCCCAATCCAGTGCTTCATGACTGTTATAAGCGCCAATTCCCTGCGTACGCTGTTTTAAGATGCTATTTTGCATAGACATCTTTTCGTAGTCGTCGAGGCGAGCAGGCATCCAGTCGATGAAGTCCTTGATCATGGCTTCCCAGCCGTTCGGTAAATCCTGGGCGACGCCGCCGATACGGAACCAGGCAGGGTGCATACGGCCGCCCGTGATGGCTTCCACAATCCTGAACAACCTTTCACGATCAGAAAACATATAAAATACAGGAGACATCTGGCCAACGTCCTGGGCAAAGGTACCGTAAAAAACCAGATGGCTGGAGATGCGAAACAATTCAGCCATCATGATTCTAATGACTTTCGCTCTATCCGGGACGGTAATCCCAGCCATTTTTTCCACGCCCATGACGTAGGGCAGGTTATTCATGACCCCACCTACGTAATCAATGCGATCGGTATAGGGGATATAAGAATGCCAGGTCTGCCGCTCTGCCATTTTTTCGGCACCGCGATGGTGATACCCTATCTCTGGCACGGCATCGACAATCAGCTCTCCATCTAACTGCAGGACTATTCTGAATACACCATGAACCGAAGGGTGATTCGGCCCTAGATTCAGGAACATGAACTCTGTTTTGCCGTGTTTGCGTTTCATGCCCCACTCTTCGGGTTTAAATCGAAGTGCTTCCTGCTCTGCGTCCTGACGAGTATCGTCCATCCTAAATGGCGGCATTTCTGTCGCTCGTGCTGGATGGTCTTTACGCAGTGCGTGGCCTTCCCAGGTGGGCGGCAATAGGATCCGGAAAAGATTAGGGTGGCCAGTGAAGGTGATACCAAACATATCCCAGGCTTCACGCTCATACCAATTGGCATTGGGGTAAACCTGGTGAATACTGGGGACATTCAGGTCGGCTTCTGACAACGCAATTTTGATTCGAATATCCCGGCGGTTAGATAGCGACATCAAGTGATATATAACGGTAAAATCACTGGCGGGCAGACCTTCCCTGTGGGTACGCATGCGTTCATCGATGGCCGATAAATCAAATAGCATTTCGTATTTATTTTTCAGGAAAGACAGTATTTCCTTACTATCAGATCGTGATATCCAGTAGGTTGGAATTTGATCTATGGTTGCCTGAAAGACAAAAGTCGACTGCGGGAATGCTTCCAGCAATGCGGTTTTGATATCTGCATCTACAGTTGGTGCCGCGACAGCGGACATTTAATTCCCCTTAAACACTATCTAATACCCGTTAAACTCTATCTAAATGCCGTTAAACACTGTCTGGCTTTCTTAGATCAGTCGCTTGCATGCGCGACTCCATCAATCTATCTCGTTGGCTGGTTTTCTCCGGCTTGATCACTCCCTGGTCACCAATCGTCCAACTCAAAGGTCGTCTTTCCTTACCGACTTGGTCCTGCAACATCATTAAGCCTTGGAGGAAGGCGTCAGGCCGTGGTGGGCAGCCTGGCACATAGACATCCACAGGCAAGAATTTATCAACGCCCTGAACGACGCTATAGATGTCATACATACCGCCCGAATTCGCACACGAACCCATTGAGATAACCCATTTAGGTTCCAGAAGTTGTTCATAGAGACGCTGAACTACCGGCGCCATTTTCAGGAAGCACGTACCAGAGATAACGATCATATCGGCTTGTCGAGGGGTGCCCCTGATGACCTCTGCGCCAAATCTAGAGGCGTCATAGCGGCTCGTCAGGGCCGTAGCCATTTCTACGTAGCAGCAGGATAGGCCAAAGTTAAAGGGCCAGACCGAATGTTTTCTTCCCCAGGCGAGCATGTCCTCGAGGTTGGTCATGACCAGATTTCGCTTCAGATGTTCGTCAACGGCACTGTCCACATCAGCTAGGGGTATGGTTTCGTCGGCTTTGCTAAGACTCCATTCCATGATTAGTCCTGTACGCGTTCAAGTTGGTAGCTGGGAGGCGGGGGTTTCCGGGTCTTTCTGCCCCAATCCAGGGCGCCGGATTTCCATTCATAGATCAGTGCCACCACCAGGATAAAAATAAAAAATGAAATCGCTAGATAGCCAAAGACGCCGAGTTCATAGAAGGCGACAGCCCAGGCAAAGATAAATACGGTTTCCAGATCGAAAATAACGAAAAACATGGCCACCAGGAAAAACTCGACGGAAACAGGGTTTTGCGCTGAACCGATATGCACGACACCGGATTCGAAAGGTTCGCCTGTGGCTCTGCGCATCGGCGATTTCTCTCCGATCACGGAAGATAAAATCAGGATAATCACCACCAGTGCGACCACTGAGGCAAAATAGAGAACGAGCGGCCAGAGTGAGGGCTCAGTCACAAGTACCCCGGTGTCTTAGTGTTGTCAATTGAGTACTCCTGAACGCCTCAATATACAGGTCCTGCAGATGAATGCGGTTGTCTATAGCTCGGTTTATAGTCACGCTACCTCTTCATGAAGGGTATATAAAACTGACTTGGTAGATCTTTTACACAGCACAAAAAAGTGACGCCGAATTTCAGATACGCAATCTACACTAAATGGCGGCTGAGGCGCAAGCTTAACAGTGCCTAAAATGGGCTTTTGGAGCAAACATGGTTAGGCTTTTGGCCAAACCTCTAAGTTGCTGGTTAGGGCGACTGCACTGACGAATTCTCCTGCGCGCATTGAGGTCGGGTTAATTTCTGGTTTTGATTGGATTTGACTCAGGTTTGGAGGCTTGCGAATGGCGAGTTGAGTCCATCTGTGTGTTTCATTGAGGTTGCCGGGCTTGCCGATGCGGTCGGGGTCGGAATCAGGCCAGGATGAGATTGCCCTTAGCGACCCTTAGGTTAGCGCCTTTTAACGGAAGCGTGACCTATGAATTATGAATATTTGCTCAAAGATAAATCACCATTGATTTTTGGGCGGCTTCCGGATTAATGAGCTCGACTTTTTTATGTTTAATCAAAAACCCTGAGCTGTTGGTCTGAAGATGATGCTGATAGGTGCCTGCGTAGATGTGTTGTTCTTCTCGATACCACATGACCACATGGAAATTAGAGTGAATGATGGATTCGCCGTTGGGTGTGGAGCCTTTTTGGCGAATATTGGCAATGAGGTGAGAAGATTTCACAGGCAATGCCTGTGAGGGCGTGCGAGGATGAGTGAAGTTGCGCTTTCGGATTTCCATGAGAACACGGTCATCGAAAATATGCGAAACATAGTTGATTGGGTCTGGCTGGTCCTTCATGGCTGGCATCCAGTAGGTACCGTCATCGGTGAACAGTTCGACCCAACTGTCCAGATCCGGTCGGTCTAAATAGGCCGCTTCAAGATAGAGGAAATCTTCGATACTTTCCTGTAGTTCCTGGCTCATACCAATCGCTCCCCAAGCATATAATGTCGCCAGGCCTGATACTGGGTGCGGACGTCTAAATCGCTGGTGCCACCGCCCGTAACGCGGTCCTTATGGTGTTTGTCTCGGCCATACTGGCGATGCATTTCAACCCATTTTGAAGCGTCCGAGGCCAGGCCATCCTGCATTCTGCGGTACACCTCCAAATCATCAGGTCCAACCATGGAAGCAGATGAATTAATCAGCCTGGAATAGAGTAGAGTGCGCTGTAGCATTTCGTCAGGCGCCCCCTTTAGCCGGAATGACCAGGTCTCGACCACAAATTTATTGACGGCGATGGGGCGAATAACCCGAATGTTCTGGATAGCACATTTGATCGTTAGGGACGGGTACAAGAGGGTGTTGTGCGTATTAAATGCGTAGATTTCCTGGGTTCGCTGCTGACCGTATCGAGCGACCATAGCCTGGTGGTATTCCGGCATGACACTATAGTCAGCATGGATGCTGGTTTTACCCCCGTCGTAATGATGGCCATAGGGGAAGCCAGTGATGCCGGAGTCTTCGAATTTCTCATAGGAAGCACCAAAAGGAAGGATGATCTCAGCTTCTGCTTTTTGTTTGCCGGCATCCGCATCCAGAGTTGCGATGTATGCTTGGGCTGATTGCACCACGGACTGATGCACAATCATTGGGTGCATTGTGTCATTGAGGTTTTCTATTATGAATTTCCAGTTGCAATCATGTTCATACCGCAGCACACCTCCGGCGACTTCAACTTCTCCTTCCGGGGCGCGGTCGCAGAGATTATCGAAGCAATCAATGGCACCGCCAAGCCATGTTTTAAGGTCGGGCGCCGTCTCGGAAAGGGTGGCAAATACGAACCCTCTGTAGCGGTCGTACTTGGCCACAGGTTGTAGATTATTGCTTGGGTCATGGAGGTCGAATCCGGTGTCGTCATAACCGCTTTCGTTGGGGATTTTTATTAAATTGCCATTGTGTGCAAATGTCCAGCCATGATAGGGGCAACGAAATGCACCAGCCACATTACCGCTTGAGGCGGTGACGATTTTGGCTCCTTTATGTGCGCAACGATTGTGTAAAACATGAATCTCATGATTCTTATCCCTGACCATGAGGACGGGAACTTTGTGATTGATGTTGGTTGTGAAATAGTCACCTGGCAGGGGCGTCTGGGATTCATGCCCTATAAATATCCACGCCTGGCCCCATATTCGATCCATTTCAAGGTCGAATATTTCCGGGTCCAAGTAAACCCGTTTATTGACTCGGGTTGCTTCAACCAGGGGTTCTAATGCGATTTGCTTGGCGGGTGTATTCACGATAACTCCGGGTGTTTTAATGGGCTTACAAAGCGATAGAGCCAAGGCTCGCGCCACCACAGACCATGAGCGTCTGTCCCGTGATGAAGCCGTTTTCAGGATGGTTGAAAAAGCAGACGGCGCGAGCAACATCATCGGGCAGTCCCAAGCGCTGAACTGGGATGCTCTTCGCTAATTCCTGCATTTTTGGGCTATTATCGGGTATGACCTGATGAAACATTTCTGTTGCGGCGATAGGACCGGGTGCGACGGTATTAACGGTAATGCCAGCTTCACCTAATTCCAGTGCCCAGGTTCGGGTAAGCGCGACCATGCCCGCCTTGGTTGCAGCGTAGCTGGTGCGGGTTTGTAGGCCCAAAGCGGCGCGTGAACCAATTAATATGATCCGCCCGAAACCTGCTTGTTTCATAGCGGGTAGGAAAGCCTGGCTGAGCGAAATAGCCGCACCAATGTGCACTTGAGTCAGGTAATCAAGGTCCTCCAGTTGGACGTCTTCAAGTAAATTGGCCCTGATCAAACCGGCATTGTGGATGAGGCCAGTAATGTTGTACTTTGTTGCCAGTGTCTTCCCGGTCTGACGGGTGGCCGTTCGATCGCTCAGATCTAACTCGATGTTGGAAAAGTTTTTGTGATCAATATCAGCAGGACGGCGCGATAGATTGAGCACGGCATATCCTTCAGCTAACAGATGTTCGCAGATGCAACGGCCGATTCCGGTGCTGCCACCGGTCACGACGATGGTGTGGTGGGATCCATGCATTAGATGCCTCCTGGTTTTATTGCCGCTGTCGTCAGGCCCATTGCTTGGGCGATCATGGTTCGGTCCTTGAGTTGGCTAATATTCCATGTTGCACTGACCGAAATTAAAACCGAATTGAGTGAGCTGTCAGAATGGCTGAAAACCTGCACAGGGGTTCCTTTTCTTATATCCGACAGTGGTATTTCACCGAAACTTGCTCGGTAGAGGTGAGAAAAGACGGTTGTACCGTTGTCCAGTTTGACGGTGGCGATTGGCCAGGGCTCATCAGCGAGTCGGCGCTTGAAGTATTCCCAGAGACTGTGATGGAGTTCGATGCTGCTGAGGATGTGCCCAGTTGTGTCAGTTTCCCGCCAGATCAGCTCATCGCCTAGACAGTTCTGGCAGATTTCCCGAGATGGATATTGAACGCAGTCACATTGCTGACAATACTGCATCACCAATACACCGGTGTAATTTGCGGTGGTGAATGTTTGGCCCATGCTGGTTCGTTGTTTCGGTGGTCGGGCGCGCTTCCGCAGAGAGGGGCGGTTGAGTTTAAGTCTGGCTCGTCGGGTGTATGGATTGCTCATAGATTGCCTGCTTTTAATATGGTCGCTGCTGAGCAGAGGCCGCGATCATAATTAATCATGCCAAAGCCACTTACCATGGAATGGGTGGCGTTGGTAACTTGGTTGGTTTCGGCGTAACCGGTGAGTTGGCGAATACTTTCCACCAACGCCATATACCCTGCTGCAGCGCCGGCCTGGCCTACGGATAGCTGCCCGCCTGAAGTATTGTGAGGTAGCTTGTTTTTTTCCGGGCCGCTGCTGTCAAAGCGAAGATCCGTGCGCTGAACAAATGCCGGGCCTTCACCTTTGTCGCAGAATCCCAGGTCTTCGAACTGCATCATGCTGATAACGGGATAGTCATCGTAGGTTTGTAGAATATCAATGTCTTCGATGGCCAGTCCTGCACGGTCATAAAGCGCGTTTGCATATTCGGACCAGCCAGCTCGGAACTGGACCTCGTCGCTGGTATGAGCGTTGTGTAGCTCGTCCGCTGCCAGAATTAGGCAGTAACGCAGGTTGAGGTGGCGGGCGCGAGCTTCACTCATCATCAGGAATCCCTCCCCCCCGGCACAAGGCATAACACAATCGAACAAGCGTAAAGGCCCTGCAATAGGGCGGGCGTTTAGGTACTGATATTCCGTCAGCGTCTTATGTCCCAGCAAGGCAGCAGGATAATGGTTGGCATTATAGCGTTGCGCCAGAGCGATGCGGGCGAAGTCTTCTCGTTGGGCACCGTATTCATCCATGTAGTGCTGGGTAATTAGAGCAAAGGCCGCGTTGGGCCCTGCCGCGCCGTAGGGAAAAGAAGCATCTATGGTGAAATTGCTGAACTCTGAGGCGGTGAATTCAAAAGATCTGTGGAAGGCCGAATCCCCACCGATGCAGGCAATAATGTGGGCGTCGCCACACTGAATGGCTCGGCTCGCCCGTCGCATAGCGATGACACCGGAGGCACCACCATAGGGGATTTGCTCTATCCAACGAGGCGAAAGCTGGAAATGCTGGGTCAGATTGACGGCGGCATCAGCACCAAGGGAAAAGCTTGAAACAGCGAGCCCATCTATTTCATCTTTCTTAATGCCGATTGTCTTGAGCATTTTGTCGAGAATCTTGCCGATAAACCAGTGCGCACTGTGGTGGCTTTGTCTGCTATACCCAATGCTGGAAGCGGCCACCAACGCAACTCCCTGATAGGAATCTGGGGGGGTTGAAGGAGTCACTGTAGAGGGGCTAAGTTTCGTCATAGGGGCTAATTTGTGTTTTGGCGCTTCTTCAGATACCGAGTGTCCCAGCAGTGTTGAAGATTGAGGCTGCTGACTGCCAGGGCTTTGATAGCGGCCCTGCGTGGCTTGTTCGATGCAGTTTTTGGTAGTTCATCACAGAATATGACATAACCAGGGACCTTGTAATAGGTTAGTTTACCGAGGCTTCTATGAACAATAGAGACTGCCAGCTTCTCGTCTCCTGCAATATGGTCGGCCAGCACGATACAGGCAGCGACCTCATCGCCACGGGTATCATCGGGAACCGCAGTTACAATCACTTCGCTGATGACAGGGTCACTTAATAGATGGGTTTCGACTGCCAGTGCGGAAATATTTTCCCCTGAGCGACGGATCACATTTTTAAGCCTATCAACGAAGTGCAATTGGTTGTCTTCGCCTTGGCGCACGATATCACCCGTGTTGAGCCAGCCTTCAGCCCAGGCTAATTTTGTTGCCTCAGGATCCTTGAGATAGCCTGAAAAAAACCCTTGCTTCGGGTCTGGACCTTGGGCTCTGACTCTTAATTCGCCGTTATTGCCGTGACTGACCGGTGATTTGGTCGCGTCGACGATCTGGTACTCCACAGTATTGGGAGCTAATCCGAAGCACGCGCTACCGACGTGGCGGGGCTCTCGGTTTGCAGTTATACAGCCGCCGCTGCCGCACTCTGTCATGGCCCAGGATTCGATCAGAGGAAAACCGAATCGTTGTTCAAAACGAGCATGGTGGTCGGGATTTACGCCGGCGCCAAAACCAAAGCGAATTTGATCACTGAAGTCGTCGTTTTGAGCGGCAGGTAGTTTGAGAAGAATCGCGGGTAGTACCCCCAGGTAGTGTAAAATGGTCGCTTTTGTTTCGCGAACTGTTTGCCACCAGGTATCGGGGTGAAAGCGGTCGAGCTGGATGATACAGCCCCCGTTCATAATCATACCGGTGGTTGAGACTGCCATCGCATTCATATGTTCTAAAGGCAGCGGGGTGAGCAAGCGTTCTTCACCCCAGTAAATTTGCGCCAGGCCGCCTAGTTCACGATACCAGTGACCGAACGCGGTAAAGTATTGGTTACTGAGAATGCAGCCTTTGGGTTTACCGGTGCTGCCAGAGGTATAAAGCAGCGCACATTCGATTTGGCCAGCTTGTTCACGGGTATTCGCTTTTGCGATAGGTCCGGGTGCCTCGGGTAGATTCTCGAACCGGTCACAGCGGATGATGGCCACCGGCTGGGGCATTAACTGACATGCTTGTTCCAAGCGGTTTACATGCTCAGGAATGGCTACGACGAGAGCGGGTTCACCATGCTCAAGAAAATAGGCGATTTCATCTAGCTGGGATGCTGCGCTGATCGGCAGCACACTACAGCCGAGAGCATTGAGTGCAAGCCAGTGAACGAAAAAATCCGGGCGATTTTCAAGCACCAGAGCGATACGCATTGGGGCACCGTAACCCTTACTCTGATATTGCAGTTTCAGGCCAGTCACGATTTCCAATGCTTGCCCATAGCTCAGGTCAACAGCGGTATCTGTGTAGGTTTTTGCAGCGATGTGGGGAATATGTAAGAAGGGCTTATCTTCTGCACGCTGTGTTGTGTTGCTAAATTCCTGATATACGCTATGCATAGTGCGTTCGCCTAAAGAACTGCCGTAACCTCAATCTCGACTTTTGCCTGATCTTCCACCAGGGCCACAACCTGGAGGACACTCATGGTCGGATAATTTTTCCCCATGACTTCACGATAGACCCTACCAATCTGGGACTGGTTTTCAAGGTAGGCTAACTTGTCTGTAATATACCAGGTCATTCTCACAATATGTTCAGGGCCAGCGCCTGCCTCTTTTAATACGGTTTTTACATTGCGTAATGCCTGGGCTGTCTGAGTGACGAAATCGCTGCTTTCAAACTCTTGTTGAGCATTCCAGCCGATCTGGCCGCTGACATAGATAGTATTACTGTCTGAGGTTAGGATGCCATTGGCATAGCCTTTGGGCCTGGGCCAGCCATTGGGTGAAAGCATTGTTTTCATGGGCTTCCTGTGGTTGTGTTATGTTTGACGGGTGATGGTAACCACGGTATTATATTTTAAACCTAAAATATATTCCAGTAATGACCCTATACCAGGGCAGTCCTCTAGTGCTGCTGCTGAAAACTGGATGAATTGAGATGATAGATGGGCAGTGAGACACTTGAAAATTTGGTACGCGATCTGTTAACAGGCAGTATTCGCATTGTTGATCTTACAGAAACCCTGGACGCAAGTACGCCGCTGCTACCCTTGCCCAGTGAATTTGGTTGGGGTGTTTCCTGGCCCTTTAGTCTGGAGAAGATTTCCCGCTACGATGAAAAGGGTCCTTCCTGGTACTGGAATAATCTTAAATGTGGTGAGCACACAGGCACCCATTTTGATGCGCCAATTCATTGGGTAACCGGTAAGGATTTCGATAATAATGCCACGGATACATTGCCGGTCAATCGGTTTGTAGTGCCGGCAGTGGTCATTGATGCCGTTGCTGAAGCTCAGGCTGACCCGGACTTTCTAATGACGATTGAGTTTGTCAACAAATGGGAATCCGAACATGGCGAAATAGCCCAGGGTTCCTGGGTCCTATACCGTACTGACTGGTCGGAAAAACCCAGCAGTGAGGACTATCTCAATATGGCGACCGATGGTAGCCATACCCCTGGGTGGGATCCGGCAACAATCACATTCCTTGCAGAAGAACGTGGTGTAGTGGGTGTCGGCGTTGAAACCGTTGGCACTGATGCCGGTCAGGCTTCTGCACTGGCACCTAATTTCCCTTGCCATAATATGATGCACGGTGCGAACAAATGCGGGCTGGCCAGTTTGTGTAACCTGGATCAGCTGCCGCCTACAGGGACGGTACTGATCGCCGCCCCCCTTAAAATAAAAGATGGCTCGGGTAGCCCGGCAAGGGTCCTGGCACTCGTTCCTCAGGATTAGCATGCCATGGCAGAAAGATCTTTTCAGCTCGAGGTAGGCAAGCTCAGGTCCGGTGAGGGCGCGGTTTTCAAGGGAGAAGGTATTCTAGCTGTGACTAAGGCGCTGCTTGAGTCAGGGATCGGCTACGTTGGTGGCTATCAAGGTTCACCCATTTCTCATCTTATGGATGTTCTTGCAGATGCAAAGGACGTTCTTGATGAACTAGGCGTCCATTTTGAAGCCTGCGGCAGCGAAGCCAGTGCTGCTGCTATGCTTAGCGCCTCCATTAACTATCCCCTGCGCGGGGCAGTGACCTGGAAATCAACCGTCGGAACCAATGTTGCATCTGATGCCTTATCGAATCTCGCCTCATCCGGGGTAAAAGGCGGCGCCGTCATTATCGTTGGTGAAGATTATGGTGAAGGCTCAAGCATCATGCAGGAGCGGACTTATGCTTTTGCCATGAAGGCCCAGATGTGGTTGATCGACCCTCGGCCGGACCTGCCCAGTATTGTTTCTCTGGTAAAGCAGAGTTTTGCGCTATCAGAATGCAGCCATACCCCGGTCTTTTTTATGATGCGCATTCGAGGTTGTCATGTCACCGGGGAATTCCTGTCCTCTGACAATATTCCACCTCAGTATAGTAAAGGTGCTCGGCTAGAACCTGAGCGAGAACAGGAAAAAATCATCCTGCCGCCCAATGTTTATGAGCAGGAGGAAGAAAAGTACGCAAAGCGATTGCCCGCGGCGATTGATTTTATTCGCCGACACAAGCTCAACGAGTTTTTCCCTGGGCGATATGAACAGTTAGGTATTATCGTGCTAGGCGGGTTATACAATTTGATTATCCGGGCACTGCAGCGGCAGGGTCTTGCCGACGTTTTTGGGCAGAGTGATATCCCTCTTTATGTGATGAATGTGAGTTATCCTTTAGTGCCGGACGAGATACTTGAATTTGCTGCGGGTAAACAGCGGTTGTTGATTGTTGAGGAGGGGCAGCCTGATTATATAGAACAGGGTATTCAGACAGTGCTGCGGCGCGCTGAGCATACCGTCCGCGTGTTCGGCAAAGATATCATGCCCATGACTGGGGAGTATACCGGTCAGGTGGTGCTGGAGGGTCTGACTCGTTTTATGGCGGCGGCCAAGCCGCTGGAAGCGCGGTGCTTACTCGATTTAAATCAGGTGGCTGCCCTACGCAATCCTTTGACCGAGAAAGACCTGGAAAACCTACTGGTCAATGTCCCACCCAGACCTTCTGGACTGTGCACAGGCTGCCCCGAGCGGCCATTATTTTCAGCGTTAAAGCAGGTTCAAGCGGAGCTAGGTCCCTTTCATATCAGTTCTGATATAGGCTGCCACTCCTTTGCCTCCCTAGAGCCCTTTAATCTGGGTAATACCATTATGGGCTATGGCTTATCACTGGCAAGCTCATCAGCGCTACGCCATGTGCTTCCCCATAAATCCATTAGTATTATGGGAGATGGAGGCTTCTGGCATAACGGTTTGAGCAGTGGTATTAGCAGTGCCGTATTTAATGATCATGACGGTTTATTGATCGTGGTTGATAACGGTTATTCAGCGGCAACCGGAGGTCAGAATATTCCTTCACCGGTGCCCCCGGAAAAGTTGATTGCCACGACCCTGGGTCGGGACCCGGCTGTAAGCGTTGATTCCCAGTCTATTGAAAAGGCCTGCAGGGGTGCAGGTGTGAAATGGCTTCGGACCATTAGTACCTATCGTATCGATACCATGAAAGCGACGCTGACCGAGGCCCTCACTTCTGAGCAAAAAGGGTTGAAGGTAATTATTGCGCAAGGCGAATGCATGCTAAATCGGCAGCGCCGAATTAAACCACTGCTGAATACGGCCATTGCCTCGGGTAAGCGAACCGTGAAAGCCCGGTTTGTCGTGGACAGTGAAACCTGCACGGGTGATCACGCCTGCATACGAATATCAGGCTGTCCATCACTGACCATTAAACCCAATCCTGATCCGTTGCGGGTAGATCCGGTAACCTATGTTGATAATAGCTGTGTCGGTTGTGGTGTCTGCGGTAGCAACGTTCATTCAGCGATATTGTGCCCATCATTTACACGAGTGGATGTTATTTTCAATCCATCTTGGTGGGATCGTTTGATCAGCACACTGCGGCAAGGATTCATCGAACGGCTGCAGGACAGGCAGGCTAGTCTAGCGGCAAGGGCGTTGTGAATTCCACGCGAACGGTCAATATGATCGCGGCTGCCCTGGGCGGCGAAGGCGGTGGCGTCTTTACCAATTGGATGATTGACGTGGCCGACATCGAAGGCTGGCTTTCTCAAACCACCGCCCTTGCGGGTGTTGCGCAGCGCACCGGCGCGACCATCTACTATCTGGAGTTTTTTCCGCGAGCCGATTCGATGGCGGCGTTGCCGGTGATGTCTCTTTTTCCTTCTCAAGGCGATATTGATATTGCCGTTGCTTCTGAGATCTCTGAGGCCGGGCGCATGGTGCAACGCGGGTTTGTGACTCCAGATCGTACTACTTTGATTACCTCGACTCATCGGGTTTATGCCATTACTGAAAAAATAGCCCTTGCCAATGGTATGGTCGACGCGACCAGTGTCCAGAACATTGCCGAAAAGTACGCGAGGCGCGTGGTGCAATATGACCTGCAGAAGCTGGCGAGTGAGCACAATTCGATCATATCAGCGACGATGCTGGGGGCTGTAGCCGGTTCAGGTGTGCTACCGTTCAGTAAGGCGAGCTATGAGCGGGCGATAGAAAAATCGGGGAAGGCCGTTGCAGCGAATCGAGCTGCTTTTAAAGCCAGCTTCGAAATGGCCAGTAGCAAAGGTGTTCAGCAGTGGAGTCCAGTTCAGGGCGATGAGCCAGCTTCAGCGTTTACGTTGCCGATAGCCCAGAGTCCTAAAGGTGAAGATCTTCTTTCCCACCTCGAGCGCAAGTTTGCTGCGCCGACTTTCAAGATACTGTATCAGGGTCTGGCGCGGTTGGTAGAGTACCAGGATCACGCTTATGCGAGACAGTACCTAAACCAGTTGGCGTTGATATTTGAACGGGATGATGGTCGCAACCATTACCGACTAACCAATGAAACCGGCCGATGGTTGGCACTGCTGATGAGTTATGAAGATATCCCTCGGGTTGCACAGCTCAAGACCGACAAAAACCGTTTCGAAAGATTGCATGCAGAGGCCCGAGTAACGTCCGGCCAGTTGATGACTGTCACGGACTTCTTCAGGCCCAGGATCGAAGAAATAGCCGCCTTAATGCCTAGGTTTATAGGTGGGTGGGTTGCCACCTCACCTGTATGTGGCTGGCTGCTTCGTCCTTTGTGTCGGGGTTGGCAGCTGCAGTCTTCTCATATTGGTGTATTTCTGCTGTTGTCTATGTTGGCGGGTTTGCGCCGGTTTCGACGGGGTATGTTTGGCTATCAGAACGTCCATGCAGAAATAAACAGCTGGTTGATGAGTATCCACGATGCAGCGGGTGTCGATTTGCAGCTAGCCTGTGAAATCGCTGAATGTGGGCGCTTGGTTAAAGGTTATGGAGAAACCCGTCAACGCACCAGCGGTCAGCTTGCGGTCATACTAAGCCGAATCAAACAACAGGCAGGCACTCAGCCAAATCAGGTAAAGGCTTGGCGCGAGGCGGCACTTGAGGACGACAATGGGGGTGCTTTAGCTGATCTTTTGACGGTCACTTAGGCGTTGGAGGTCGATTCAGTCGGGGATAAATTCTCTGGGTTTCGTTCTGCCAGGATATCGATGGTAAAACTCATGGCGAGGTTGTTGTACTGGTTGAAAGCTTCGTTGCGGCTTGTGACGATGCCCCATTTGTTGCGGACCACCCGATTGGATTTTTCGATGATTTCATAAGTGAAAGTCAGGGTGTGGCCCGGTCGAACCGGCTGGTGCCAAACTAGATCTTTTATGCTAACGCCTGCACCATTTCGCCGACCATCCCGCACGCCGCGAGCAAACCGTTCCATGTATTCGACCATCAGGCGCATCCATATAGCATTAATGTGCCAGCCTGAGGCTATGAGACCTCGATGTTTTGTGTCCAGGGAGGCAACCGGGTCGGTATGATAAATTTCCGGTGCGTATTTGCTACCGAATTCGATAATCTCTAGTTCACTGAAAGTGTGCGAGCCGAAAACGTGGAATTCCCCTACCGGAATATCTTCAAACCAACGGCTGCGAATATAGGGGCTAGACTGCATCATTGGGGGGAGCCTTCTGCTTTTGCAATGAGCAGTGTGATCTGCAGGGTTAAAATGGCGTTGTCGTGTTGGTTATAACCCCCTATGACCACCTGAATTTTGGTGGCTTGCTCAGGCACTGGTTGGCTGTCGATGGCTTTAACAGTGACTTCCGCATAGACGCTGTCGTCTGCAAATACGGGGGCTTTCCAGCGCATCAGGGGGACCTCTAGGGTCTCAATAACGGGGATTTCCCGGCTGTGAAAGGCGTTGTTAACCAGTTGCATCACGGTGGCTGATACCTGCCAGCCGCTGGCACAGAGACCACCGAATATAGAGGCTTGTGCAGCTGCACTATCTAGATGATAGGGTTGCGGGTCGAATTCGCCTGCAAATTCAAGAATAGCCGCTTTGGAAATTGCGCGTCTTTCTGTAGAGAAGCTTTGGTCGATTCTAAGGCCATGCCAACTACGAGGCATACTCACTATCCCGAATAAAAGAGGTAGATGATGGCCTTAAGGCGGGGAACACGCAAGTTTTGGGTGAATTCTCGTGCCCCTTTCCATGCTCTTTTCACGCTGAGGAAGTCAGCAGATCGACTGCAAGCCTGTGGTTAATCGCCCTCAAATACGGGTGTAGACTTGCCAACGAAGGCATTATACGCGCGGCGGAAGTCCTCGGTCTGCATGCAGATGGCCTGTGCTTGAGCTTCTGCTTCTATGGCCTGGTCAACAGACATGTTCCATTCCTGTTGAAGCTGAGTTTTGGTGATGCCGTTGGCGAAAGTGGGGCCAGAGGCTATTTGCAGTGCCATGGTTTGAGCCAGCATCAGGGGTTTTTCGCTAATGTCGTTAAAAAACCCCCACTTCAGACCTTCATCTGCGGTCATGGCTTGACCCGAATAAAGTAGTTGGCTGGCGCGACCCTGGCCAATTAGCCGAGGTAGGATGGCACAGGCGCCCATATCGCATCCGGCCAGACCGACGCGATTAAAAAGGAATGCCACCTTGGCATTCGGTGAGCCATAACGTAGATCACTGCTCATCGCTATAATTGCGCCTGCACCGGCGCAGATACCTTCAATGGCACTGATAATGGGCTGAGGGCAATGACGCATGTTCTTGACCAGATCGCCGGTCATGCGGGTAAAAGCCAGTAGTTCCCGCATGTTCATATCGGTGAGTGGACCAATGATTTCGTGTACATCCCCACCAGAGCAGAAATTGCCACCGGCACCATTGATGATCACAGTATGGACATCGCTTGCATCCCTTAACGCAGAGAACAGGTCGCGGAGTTCAGCATAAGATTCAAATGTCAGCGGGTTTTTCCTGTCGGGTCGGTTCAGGGTAATCGTTGCGACCGCTGAATCTACTTGCCATAGGAAGTGCTGGGCCTGGTAATCCGTGAGGGGTGTTGTTTTCATAGGGGTCTCTGTAAGTACAGGGTTGTTAGAAGTTGGTTTCACCACCACAGACTGAGATGGCTTGACCATTAATTGATTTGGCAGCGTCAGAGCACAACCATCGCACCGTCGTAGCGACTTCCTCGGGGTCAATGAGACGTCCCTGAGGATTGGTTGATGTGAAATTGGACATGGCCTGCTGCCTGCTTTGTCCGGTTGCAGTCATAATGTTAGAGACAGCCTGCGAAATAATTTCAGTGTCTGTATAACCCGGACAAACGGCATTTACGGTAATACCCAGTGGGGCTGTTTCTAGTGCTAAAGCACGCGTTAGGCCGAGCACACCATGCTTGGCAGCGGTATAGGCGCTGACATAAGCATAACCGCGTAGTGAGGCGGTGCTGGCAATGTTGATAATTCGCCCATAGCGTTGTTTTCGCATATTTCCAATGACTT